>JBATUU010000326.1:0-2016 GCA_049671385.1 Ornithinimicrobium sp.
ACCCAACGAGAGCACGGACATCCGCAACGAATCATCTACGACAGCATCACCCGATGCATTGGTGGGTCGTAGGTTCTTGAAGTAGTCGGCGTCCAGGTTGCACAAGGTCGCAGCCACCTCGGGTGCGGGTTCAGGCTCATCAGGATAGGAGTATCCTTCCTTCTCACTTTCCTGCGATGACTGCTCCCCATCGGCTGCCTCACCATCCTCGGCCGCATTCTGCTGCGACTGTGCGCCTTCCTCGGACTCGCTGTCCGCTACAGCTTCCGTCGCCTCGCTCGCGTCGCCGACACCTGCCGTACCCTCGGCCGTATCTTGACTACTGGCCTCCTCGGTCGTTGACGCCGAACTGTCATTCTCGCTCCCGGCATCTCCACAACCGGAGAGCAGCAGCGCTCCAGCCAGCACAAGCGCTGAGACTGCACGCACCTTCACTACACTGCTGCCCTTCACTGAACTCTTGCCTTTCATGGTTGTAGTACGACGGTGTAGGCCACGCCTCTAGCGCTGGGGGCATCGGTCGTAGCGACCAAACCACCATACGTGCCAGCACTCGTCGTGGACTCACCCAACAACGTAGCCAACCGGCCACCACCACTGCCCACCACATTCGAGACCTCATCGACCTCACCCGGCGCCGTCCACGACGTGGTGCTCGAAGAACGATCCGCCCAGAACGACAACACGCTACGACCAGGACCACCCACCGTGACCTCCGGCGTCGTATGCGAAGCACTATTACGCACCGTCGAAGCCTCCAACACCTCCACCGGATCAGCACCTACACCGCGATACAGCGCGACCGTGACATCCATCCGCGCCCGCGCAGGCACCGTCAACTCAACCTCTTGGCCACCCTCAGACCCATCAGCAACACGACTAAACACCGTCACCGCCAACGGACCATTCACCTCACGACCTTCCTGCTCCCAGGCACCCACACCCGTAGGAGCAGAACCCTCATCGCTTTGATTCGTCGTGAAGAACGCGACTAACGCGTCACCGGCCTGAACATCAGCAGGCAACTCCACCGACACCGACGTGCCCAACTCCGTCGCATTGACACCATCAACCAACACCGGAGCATCCACCACAACATCAGTGACCGTGACATCACGGGTCGTTGAACCCGTCGCACCATCGGTATCAGTCACCGTCAACTCGACGGTGTACGTACCCGCGGCCGCAAACTCATGCGTCGGCTGAGCACCCGAATCACTGGAGCCATCACCAAAATCCCACTCGTAAGAGGCAATCGAGTCGCCAACATCCGGATCCGAAGAAGCCGACCCATCGAAGTCACACGCCAGCAGCGTGCACTCCGGAGCCCCGAACACCGCACTCGGCGCCGCGTTCGGCGGCAACTCACCATCACCGGGCGCCAACACCAGGGTGTACATCACTCCCCTGGCACTGAATCCACCGTTGGCAGTCGCCGTCAGCGCGCCATACGGGCCAGCGTTAGCGACTTCCTCACCGACCAGCGTCGAAACGCGACCACCGCCGGTCCCGAACTGCTCGGAGACCACGTCCGGACCAGCCGGAGCCGTCCAACTCGTCGTACTCGAGGAACGGTCCGCCCAGAAGGAGACGGCACGGCGATCATTGCCCGGCACGCTGGCCGTCGGCGTCACGTGGTCCGACGTGCTCGTGGACTCCGCGACCTCGACAACTTCGATGAGGTCTTCGCCCACCCCACGGTAAGCGACAACCGTCATATCCACATTCGTCGAGGACGGCAAGGTCACCGACACGTCCTGCCCGGCCTCGGAGCCGTCCGCCACCTTGCTGTAGACATTCACGGCCAGCGGACCATTGACCTCACGGCCCACGACGTCCCAACTACCCACACCTGTCGGAGCAGTCGGTTCACCGTTCAGAGCGGTGCTCACGTAGAGCAACAGCAGATCGCCGTTGCCGACCTCAGCAGGCACTGTGACAGTCGGGCTGGAGGTGCTGGACACCGAAGCGTTCGAGGCCACCAACTCCGGCGCGGTCAGGGCCACATCAGTGACC
>JBATUU010000327.1:0-3430 GCA_049671385.1 Ornithinimicrobium sp.
CCTCGGCGTCGCTGAGTGCTGTATCTACAACCATTTGGTTGTAGATTAGGTCATGGCGCCACAGGGGTCAAGGGTTCGCAGTTGATTGATCAGCGAAGAAGCGCTGCGATCTGAGGCAATCGCAACAGCAAGTCATCCAGGAAACGGTGCGAACGTCCCGGCCCACCGAGCGACAGCAGGTGCACCTGCCAGTTGATCAGCTGGCGTTGAAGTCCGACGCAGAGAACTCACCGGATGGCTCGACCCGCACCGGAAGGCCGTCGAGGGTCTCAGGCACCTGATCTGCCGGTAGGTCGTCGGCGAAGATCACGGTGCACGGGCCGCCATCAGCGCCTAGGCCGATGCCGACACCATGCACCCCCGAATGCTGGGCCATGAAGTCTTGTGCTTCCGCCACCTGCTGAGGGGCGGCGAGATCACCGGGATCGTGCGCCTTGCGCTCGTGGGTGCCCATCGTCAGGTCATCCACGGTGGGCGTGTCTTCTTCCTGATCGGCGTCCTCGCGTTCGGCGCCCGACTCCTGTGTGCTCGACTGATCGCTTGCCATACGTCGAACGTAGCAGTTGACCACCGCGTCGACCCTTCGAAAAGCGTGAAGGACTCGACGTGCCAGCGGCACAAGCTGCGGGCACTCACCCGAAGTCGAGTTTCGTGTTCATCGCAGTTTCGTGTTCATCGCAGTTTCGTGTTCATCGCGGTTCGTGCGAATCGCAGTTTTCGATGCATGTCGCAGTTTCAACGTATTTAGTCGACCTCTAGGTCCTCTTCACCTTCGTCGCAGCCACCATCGCGGGAGCCGCCCGCCGGCTGACGGCATACATACCCCGAAGGGACCCGCACCATGGATAACGAAGATCTCACCGCAGAGGCCGCCGGAGTCCCGGCCGGCTTCGAGGAAGTATCAGCCGCACGCGACGCCGCAGAGGAGAAACTGCTCGGCACCACCAACGTTGTCGGCGTCGGACTTGGCTACAAGATCAGCCACGGACAGCAAACTGCGACGAAGTCCGTCATGGTCCTGGTCAGCGAAAAGCTGCCGACCGCGATGTTGACCTCCGGCGACGCGCTACCCAAGACAGTCAGCAAGATGCCGACCGATGTGGTCGATGTCGGCCACCTGTTCGCTGGCGGCAACACGGCCGTGCAGGACGTGGACGCGCAGACCCTGGCCAAGCGGGTCCGCCCGGTGCGGCCTGGATACAGCGTCGGCCACTTCAAGATCACCGCCGGCACCATCGGCGCCGGGTGCTACGACTTGTCGCCGATGCCGGGCAAGCCGCCGCGCTACTACATCCTGTCCAACAATCACGTGCTGGCGAACTCCAATCAGGCCAGCATCGGGGATCCGATCTATCAGCCCGGGCCGATCGACGGCGGCACCAAAGCAGACACCATCGGACGGTTGTCCCGTTTCGTCCCGATCACGTTCGACGGGACCTGCAACACCGTGGACGCCGCGATTGCCGAGGTGCCGTTCGACATGCTGGACCGGGACATCTACTGGAACGGTTACCCCACTTCAGCGGTCAAGGCCGCCACGGTCGGACAGCTGCTGAAGAAGACCGGGCGGACGACCCACTTCACCACCGGACGCGTCACCGCCCTGAACGCCACCGTCAACGTCAACTACGGCGGCGGCAACGTCGCGAAGTTCTGCAACCAGATCGTCACCACGGACATGTCCGCCGGTGGCGACTCGGGATCGCTCGTGCTCGACACCGACAACAACCCGGTGGGCTTGCTGTTTGCCGGGTCCTCGACTGCCACGATTCTCAACCCGATCGCCCAGGTGCAACTGGCCCTGAAGGTCCGCGTGTGGCCGTGATCGGCTACCGCCCGCCGGACCTTCATCCGTCGAGGCGACGCCCACTCAGCTCAAGTAGCTGACCCCCGTCAACCGCTGCGAGGAATCCCAGAGCCTCGCAGCGGTTTCGGCGTTGTGCGAAAGGTCGTTGGACACCACTCGGACGGGGGCACCCCGGGACTCCCTCAGCAGGCGTGGCCCGTAGTACTCACCGCCCATGACATGGGGGTCCGTAGCGGCTCGCAAGGTGGGTAAAGCACCCGCATCCGCATCTTGAACGACTCGCTCGAAGATCGGGCGAAGCACAGGCTCCAGGCGGTCCGGGACGAGGTGAGCGCCCAGATTCGTTGCGGAGATCCCCGGGTGGGCAGCGACCGAAAGGCTCGGTATGCCATTGCTCACCAGGCGGCGCTGCAATTCGTACGTGAAGAGCAGATTGGCCATCTTTGATCGGCCGTAGGCCAAGGTCGGGGTGTACCTACCGTCGACCTCGTGGATCGTGTCCACGTTGTCAACCGTGATGTCCCCTGCCCCGTGCGCCAGGCTCGAGACCGTGACCACCCGCGACCCGGCGCGCTCACGCAGGAACGGCAACAGCAAGCCTGTCAGCGCAAAGTGCCCGAGGTGATTCGTGCCCACCTGGGACTCGAACCCATCCGCGGTCAACTGCGGCGGGGTCATCATGATCCCGGCATTGTTGATGAGGAGGTCCAGCCCGCTGACCCGCTGCGACACGGTCTCGGCGAAGTCGCGCACAGTGGCCAGATCGGCCAAATCCAACCGGATGACCTGAGCGGTGCCGGGTTGGGCACCCAGGCCGTCCACGGCCGCCTGGCCGCGCTCGACATCTCGGCTCGTCACGATGACGTCGGCGCCGTGAGCCAGAAGTTGCCTCACCGTGCTCAGTCCGAGTCCGCCATTACCGCCGGTGACGACCGCCGTCTTCCCGCTGAGATCTCCGATGTCTGTTGCACTCCATGGTGGTGACACTGCGTCAGTCCCTCTCGATAGATGCTTCGGCATCTGTTTGCTCCGCGGCAGGGCGCTTGCTGTGCCGCGTCTTCAGCCGTTGGTTCGCCGGGACAAGGTGGGCATAGCCCCAGGCCAAACTCGAGGCGATCGTCATCCACACCGCATACGGGACCAGCAAAACGCCGACCCAGACCACGCTGTTGAAGGCGATCACCACCAGTAGCCAACTGAGCAGGCTGGCCAACGTGAGCGATGCGGCGGCCATTCCCAGCCGGTGAGGGACGTAGAAGAGATAGGCCCACGACAACGCAAACACCACCGAAGCAGTCAGCGTCACGCCGAAGGTAATCGCCACGACCCGTGGCTCGTCGAAGCCCAACACCCAACTCGCGACCCCTAGGGCGACGAAGTTGAGCGGCCAGATGATGCCGAAGACCTTGTCGGGCGGCTGCCAACTTGGCTGCGGTAGCGAGGCGTACCAACCGGGACGCCGCGAGGTCCAATAGCTGGACAGCGCGGCGTAAACGATGACGATGGCAACCATGGTCAGGGCGACGATGAGACGAGCAGTCACCTGTTCACTATCGCAAATGTCGCTGGAGGAAGTCTGGCCAGGCACGGACGAGGCGACGATCTGCTCTTCTAAAGATATCT
>JBATUU010000328.1:0-2047 GCA_049671385.1 Ornithinimicrobium sp.
CTATCAGGCCGTCTCCGGGTCAGGACTCTCCGGTGTCGATGAACTGGCAGGACAAGTGCGGGCAACCGCTGACACTGAGATCGAGGCGTTGACGCATCGCGGATCGGCCATCTCCTTTCCTGCCCCGGTGAACTACACCCACCCGATCGCTTTCAACGTTGTCCCGTTTGCCGGTGACCTCGTAGACGACGGATCCCTGGAGACCAGCGAAGAGCAAAAGCTGCGCTTCGAGTCCCGCAAGATCTTGGGGTTGCCCGACCTGGCAGTTGCCGGCACCTGTGTGCGAGTGCCGGTGTTCACAGGTCACTCGCTGGCCGTGCATGCCGAGTTCAACGACCCGATCACGCCCGAGGCGGCGCGCGACGTGCTGGCACAGGCACCGGGGGTCGTGCTGGCGGACATCCCCACACCCTTGGATGCTGCCGGGAGCGACCCCACGTACGTCGGGCGGATCCGTAGCGACCAGTCAGTCCCTGGCGGGCGCGGCCTCATTCTCTTCATCGTCGGCGACAACCTGCGTAAAGGCGCCGCCCTCAATGCCGTCCAGATAGTCGAAGAGCTCGCGCACGGGTGATCATCCCCTCGACCACGCCCATCTGAGGACACCGCCGAGCCTGTTGTCGTTTCCCTGAGTGCGCCTCTCGAAGCGCGGACGCGCGCCGGTCAGCGGCAAGGGTTGCGGCATCGCCGGCGTCAGGCCAGTACTTCAGGCGCGACGCTCGGCGGGCAATCTGCGCTCAGGCGGAACCTCAAGGTCGTCGCATAGCGCCCACCACACCCGGCGCACCGGCTCGCCCGCCTCGATCGCCTCACTGGCAGTGCGGTCATCCAATGCGTGGATGGCATGGGAATGCGCAAGCGCACGGCCGTATGGCCCACCGAACTCCTGCTCCACTAGTGCCCAGAACTCACTCAGCCGCATACGTACAACAGTACGGGAGCATGGATCCACCGAGTCAGCAGTAGGACTGTCGCTGGCGGGTGAGAGGATGCCTATCAGGACACGTCATGCAGCACCGAGCCAGCGACAGGTAGGGAACTTCGATGAGCGGACAAAGCGACATGGAATGGTGGCAAAAGGTGCTCTATGTGCTGAAGGTGTGGCGCCCCGCACATCGCACCAAACACCACGAACTGCGCGACATGCCCCGCCCCGAGGCACCGCCCGTTACCGGTGCCTACGGCAACACGGTGGTCAATGATGGCCCGAGCCGCCGCGTTCCGCAGCGCAAGGACACCGCACACTGAGCGAGGTCCTCGACCGCTTCTCTGCGCCAACCCAGGCGTGGTTCAACGCATCCTTTGCGGGTCCGACGACCGCTCAGGTCGGGGCATGGGATGCGATCAGCAACGGCGACCACACGCTGGTGGTCGCGCCAACCGGCTCCGGCAAGACGCTGTCTGCTTTTCTGTGGGCCATTGATCGGCTGTGGGCCGTTCCACGTTCGGCCGATGCGCCACGTTGTCGTGTGCTCTATGTGTCCCCGCTCAAAGCGCTGGCCGTCGATGTGGAACGCAACTTGCGCTCCCCGCTGATCGGGATCGCCCACGCAGCCCACCGCCTCGGCCAACAAGCCGCCGAAGTCACTGTGGCCATCCGGTCCGGGGACACACCCGCAGCAGAACGTCGGGCCTTCGCCAAGCACGGCGCGGATGTACTCATCACCACACCAGAGTCGCTCTTTCTCCTCCTGACCTCGGCAGCGCGCAGCGCGCTCGCCGGCGTCGAGACCGTCGTCGTTGATGAGGTGCATGCCGTCGCCGGGACGAAAAGAGGGTCCCACCTGGCCGTGACCTTGGATCGTCTCGATGACCTGCTGGATGCTCCAGCCCAGCGCATCGGCCTCTCGGCCACCGTTCGCCCGGTGCCAGAAGTCGCTCGCTATCTAGCCGGCGGTCGCGACGTCGTGATCGTGCAGCCGCCCTCGGAGAAGCAGTGGGACCTACGGGTCAGTGTGCCGGTGCCCGACATGACCGACCCGGGCTTCGTGCAACCACCCGGCGTCCAGGAAAGTGCCGCAACCCCGAGCGCCGACGATGCCGACGA
>JBATUU010000329.1:0-14332 GCA_049671385.1 Ornithinimicrobium sp.
GTCCGTGAGTGGTGCGTGAGTTACAACGGTCTGCTGCTTGTCGACAAGGACGAGGGCTGGACCAGTCACGACGTGGTCGCCAAAACGCGGCGACTCTGTGGGACGCGGCGCGTCGGCCATGCCGGCACGTTGGACCCGATGGCTACCGGACTGTTGGTGCTGGGAGTGGGCAAGGCAACTCGCCTGCTGACCTTCTTGGTCGGTCTGGACAAGCAGTACACGGCCACCATCAGGCTCGGCCAGGCCACGGACACCGACGACGCTCAAGGTCAGGTTGTGCTGGAAAAGGATGCGCTCTCGCTGACCCGCGAACCGCTGGCACAGGCTAGCCGCCAACTCATCGGGTCGATCGACCAAGTGCCGAGCGCCGTCAGCGCTATCAAGGTCAAGGGCAAACGCGCATACGCCCGAGTCCGTGACGGTGAGGATGTGAACTTGGCGCCCCGCAGGGTGCAGGTGCATCGTTTCGACGTGGGCGGTCTTCGTCCAGCCGGCCCCGACGCGCCAAGGTGTCTGGATGTCGATGTGAGCGTCGAGGTCTCCTCGGGAACGTATGTGCGTGCGTTGGCCCGAGATATCGGGGAGGCATTGGGCCTCGGGGGCCATCTGGTCGCCTTGCGCCGCCTGAGCGTCGGCCCGCTCACTGTAGAGCGAGCCGTGACAGTGGCCGCACTCCAGGAGACCGAGAGCGCTCCAGTCATCGATATGGCTGTGGCTGCCAGCGCGATGATGCGTCCTCGGGACCTCGACGCCGAGCAAGAGCGGGCGTTGCGTCATGGGCGGTTGATCTCCGCCGACCAGCCCGGAGCCAACGACCTCGTCGCCGCATTGGGCCCCGACGGTTCGCTGGTCGCGATCTTGGATGAGAGCGGGGAGCAGGCCCGAAGTCGGGTTGTCTTCCCCAGCGATTAGAGTTGCCGCCGTGGAGCGCTGGATGAGTGTGGAGCAGGCGCTGGGGGACTCCCGACCTAGCGTGGTGACCCTTGGCAACTTCGACGGCGTCCACCGAGGACACCAGGCCCTACTGACCACCGTTGCGCGCACTGGCGCCGAGCGTGGGCTTCGTAGCCTCGCCTTGACCTTTGATCCGCATCCGGTGGCAGTGCTCCATCCGCAGCGGGCACCGGAGCGGATCATCTCGGCTGACTATCGGCTGGACCTGATGGCGCACACAGGTCTGGACGCGACGGTGCTGTTGCCTTTCACCCGCGAGTTCGCGCAGCTCACTCCGGAAGCATTCGTGCGGGAGGTCCTGGTCGAGGGCTTACGGGCCGCCCTGGTGGTTGTGGGGTCTGATACTCGCTTCGGCTTGCATAACAGCGGGGATATCGACACCTTGCGCGAGCTCGGCGAGCGCTATGACTTCGAGGTCGAGACTCACGACATAGCGGGCGGGCAAGACGGCGGCTCACGGCGCTGGTCATCCAGCGCCGTACGGTCGGCACTGGCCGAGGGGGACGTCGCGGGCGCAGCCGAGGTGCTGGGTCGTCTGCACAGAGTCTCCGGGCTCGTTGTGCACGGCCATCACCGTGGGCGCGATCTCGGATATCCGACCGCGAATCTTGGCCCAGGCAGTTGCGGCATGATCCCGGCAGACGGGGTGTATGCGGGGTGGCTGGAGCGAGTGGATATGTCACCAGAACATGAGGACCGCCGGCTTCCGGCGGCGATCTCGGTGGGAACCAACCCCACCTTCGCCGATGTTGCACAGCGCACCGTCGAGGCATATGTCCTGGATCGCCTCGACCTCGACCTCTACGACGAACGGGTCGGCATCGACTTCGTGGCGTGGCTGCGAGGCAACCTCAAGTTCGACTCGATCGATGAGCTGCAAGACCAGATGGGCAAGGACGTGACCGTCGCTCGCTCGGTCTTGATTGGCTGAGCCTGTGCAATCGCCCAGAGGCCGCTATCTGCGCACAGATTGGGGTCTGTATGTTGCCGCGGCCGGGCTCGCACTGATTGGCGCAGTGCTCATCTGGTCCACCACACATCAGCAGGTGGGGGTTGCGCTGACGGTGCGGCACCTGATCAATACCGCCGTTGGCGCTGCTGCGGCGGTCGCGCTGGTCCGGGTCGACGTGCGATGGATCCGTGCAGCAGCCCCGTGGATCTATGCCGCAGGAATCGCCGGCTTGCTCGTGGTGCTCACACCGATCGGGCAGGTCGTTAACGGGTCGAGATCCTGGCTGTTCTTGCCTGGTGGTTTCTCCCTGCAGCCCGCCGAGCTGGCCAAGATCGGGCTGATCATCGGTCTGGCCATGGTGGTGGCGCACGGGCGAGACCCATCGGCCCGTCCGCTGATTCGCGATGTCCTGTTGGCATGGACACTGGGCGGCATACCTGCGGTGTTGATCTTGGCACAGCCCGATCTGGGCACTGCACTGGTGCTCGGAGCGATCACGGTGGCCGTTGTTGCCGTCTCTGGTGCTCGATGGTGGTGGACGGCTGCCGCGCTGACGGCCGGGGTAGCCAGTGTCGTGGCAGCGCTGCGGTTGCCCCTTCTCGACCCGTACCAAGTGGACCGACTGTTGGCTTTCGTTGACCCGTCCCTGGACCCCAGCGGGATTGGCTATCAGAGCGCGCAGGTGCGCTTGGCCATCGGCTCGGGCGGACTGAGCGGCTCCGGGATCGGTCAGGGACCACAAACCCAAGGGGGCTTCGTGCCGTTCCAGGAGACGGACTTCATCTTTTCCGTCGCGGCCGAGGAGTGGGGGTTTTTGGGGGCCGCGGGTGTGATCGTGCTCTTGGGCTTCTTGATCGTGCGTGCGCTGTGGGTCGCCCTGGTCATCGACGACCCGTTCGGCCGCGTGGTTGCCGTCGGTGTGGCGTGCTGGTTCGGCTTTCAGACCTTTCAGAACGTGGGTATGAATCTTGGCCTGATGCCGGTCACCGGATTACCACTGCCGTTCCTGTCCTACGGCGGTTCCTCCATGCTTGCGTGTTGGCTGGCGATCGGACTGTTGGCCAGCACGCAACACGCCCCACGACGCATCCGCTCGGGATAGCGCCGCAGGGCGTGGCTGTAGTGCTACCAGCAGCTCAGAACTTCTGCTCCACGAAGGTCTGCTCGTGCATGGGCGGACGCACGTACGGCACATCCTTCATCACCGGCAACTCCACCGGATCGGGTGCGACGTCCTCGTAGTCGAACTGGTCGAGCAGATGAGAGATGCAGTTGATCCGGGCGGTGCGCTTGTCATCAGAGGGCACCACATACCAGGGGGCCTGTTTGATGTCGGTGTATTGGAAGGTGGTGTCTTTGGCCATCGAGTAGCGCACATACAACTCGTGCTCAGCAAGGTCCATGTCCGAGAGCTTCCATCGCTTGAGCGGCTCAGCGTTGCGCGCCTCGAAGCGCTTGCGCTGTTCCTCATACGACACCGAGAACCAGTACTTGATGACGATGATGCCGGAGCGCACGAGCATCCGCTCGAACTCGGGGCAACTGCGCAGGAACTCGGCGTGCTCCTCCTCGGAGCAGTAACCCATGACCCACTCAACATTGCTGCGGTTGTACCAGGACCGGTCGAACATCACCATTTCGCCGGCGGCTGGCAGGTGTTCGACATAGCGCTGGAAGTACCACTGGGTCTGTTGGCGGTCGGTCGGCTTGGGCAAAGCCATGACTCTGACCGTTCGAGGACTGGTGCGCTCGGCGATCCGCTTGATGACGCCGCCCTTGCCTGCGGAGCCGCGTCCTTCAAAGATCACCAACACCTTCAGGCCTTGCGTTTGGATCCAGTACTGCAACAGCACGAGTTGCTCTTGCAGGCGCTCCATCTCTTCCTCGTAGAGATCCTTCTTGAGCCGACCCTTCTTGGTGTAGTTGCTCGGGTCATGCTGATCGGCTGTGTGCTTGACGTCATCCGCGCCCTCGGGCAGGGCTGTCTTTTTGCTCATCAAACCTCCTGGGTATATGTCGTGATCCTTGCCTAGATATTCGGCACTCACAACAGCAGGAGCGACTACGACCGCTCAGAGCGCAGGACGCGCACCCTCAGGATGCCCTCGATGGCGGTGATCGCTTCGACGACGTCGGCAGTGACCTCACCCTCAACGTCGAGAAGTGTGTAGGCGTACTCGCCGCGGGACTTGTTCAGCAGATCAACGATGTTGAGGTCGGCCTCGCCCAAGACCTGCGAGATCTGGCCGACCATATTGGGCACATTGCGATTGAAGATCGCCAATCTCGTGGCCCCGGGGGTGCGCGCAAGGACTGCCTCGCCGATGGTCACGCTGTTGCGGATATTGCCATCGACCAAGTAGTCCACGGTCTGTTGCGCTGCCATGACAGCGCAGTTCTCTTCCGCCTCGGCGGTCGATGCGCCGAGATGCGGCAGGGCGACGACCTTGGGGTGTGCCACCAGATCTTTGGATGGGAAGTCGCAGATGTAGGCGTGCAGCCGACCGTCATCGAGGGCCGCGACGGCAGCCTGGTCATCGACAATGCCAGCCCGTGCAAAGTTCAGCAGGGTCGCGCCAGGCTTCATGGTGGCGATCTGCTGGGCGCCGATCAGGCCGCGTGTCGCCTCGATCAGGGGCACGTGCGCGGTCACCAGATCCGATCGGGTGAACAGCTCCTCCAGCGAGGTCGCATGCTCCACGGCCGAGTTCAATTGCCAGGCTCGGGACACGGTGAGCGCCGGGTCATAGCCGAGCACCTTCATACCCAGCGACGCTGCCGCGTTCGCCACGAGCACGCCGATCGCACCCAGGCCGATGACGCCGAGGGTGCGCCCTGGCAGCTCGAACCCGGCGTACTCCTTTTTCGCCTTCTCTACCGTCGGCCCGAACTCACCGTTGGTGGGTGAGAGGCCGGCGGTGAAGCGTGCCGCTGGCCAGATGTTGCGAGCTGCCAACAACATGCCTGCGATGACGAGTTCTTTCACCGCGTTCGCGTTGGCTCCTGGTGTGTTGAACACGACGATGCCGCGCTCCGCCAAGTCCTCGACCGGCACGTTGTTCGTGCCGGCTCCGGCTCGCGCCACCGCCAACACTGAGTCAGGAATCGCTTCGTCGTGCAGGTTGGCCGAGCGCAGCATGATGGCGTCGGGAGCAGAGATGTCCGGGCCCACCTGATAGTCCATGGGCAACCGAGCCAGCCCAACCGGACTAATGGCGTTGTAGGTTAAGACAGAGAAACTCACGCGTGATGCCTTTCGAAGTCGGCCATGAAGTCGATCAAAGCGGCAACACCCTCGAGCGGCATTGCGTTGTAGATGCTGGCGCGCATGCCGCCGACAGACCGGTGTCCCTCGAGATTGTGCAGACCGGCCTGCGCCGCGCCTGCCAAGAAGTCGGCTTCCAGAGTTGGGTCGGCGAGCAGGAATGGCACGTTCATCCAGCTGCGAGCGTCCAGCGAGACCGGATTGGAGTAGAAGGACGAGTCGTCGATGGCGGCATAGAGGCGCTCGGCCTTGTCCTGGTTGCGCTGGCCCATGGCGACCAAGCCACCAGTGTCTTTGACCCATTGCAGGATCAAGCCGAGCAGGTACCAACCAAACGTGGGTGGGGTGTTGAGCATGGAGTCGCTCTTGGCCATCGAGGCGTAGTCCCAGACGGAGGGGGTGTGCTCGCTGGCCTGACCGATCACGTCCTTGCGGACGATCACCACACAGAGTCCAGCCGGTCCGAGATTTTTTTGGGCCCCCGCATAGATGACACCGAAGCGGGACACGTCGATCGGACGCGACATGATGGTCGAGGACATGTCTGCCACCAACGGCAGGTCTGTGCTCGGCACGTAGTCGAACTCGACGCCGCCGATCGTTTCGTTCGGCGTGTAGTGCAGGTATGCCGTGTCGCCGGGTAGCTCAGCCAGCGTGGCCCGCAAGGCCTCCGAGTCCGGAGTGCTGGCGTAGCCACTGGCTGATTCATCCGCCGCGATGTGGACTGTCGCGTACTTCTTGCCCTCGGCGATGGCCTTCTTGGACCATGCACCGGTGTTGACGTAGCTGACTGGCCGACCCGCCGCAAGATTCAACGGCACCGCCGAGAACTGGCCGGTTGCACCGCCTTGCAGAAACAGCACCTCGTAGTCCTCGCTGACGCCAAGGAGTTCGCGCAGCAGCGCCTCGGCCTGTCCTGCGACGGCAACAAAGTGTCTGCTGCGGTGACTGACTTCCATGACAGACATGCCGAGATGGGCCCAGTCCGTGAGTTCGGCTTGGGCTCGTTCCAGGACGTCGAGGGGCAATGTGGCCGGCCCCGCGGCAAAGTTGTAGACGCGCACGCTGCTCCACCTTGAGGGTCGTGATTGCGGAAGATTCACAGTAACAAGGCAATGAGAGACAATCGCCCGAGATCAACGTGATCCTTCTCACGACCCCCGCGGGGGAGTACCGACCAGCAGGTGTGCGGCCGGTAGCGTTTGGCGCATGAGCGCAGCACATCCCATTGCCCAGGCCTGGGTCAGCAGCGGTGGCACCGGAGCCCAAAACTACGACGAGTTCGCCGACGACGCGGAGATCTGCGACGTGATCTCAGCCAATCCGAGCAGCGCGCTGGCCATCGAGATGCCGCACCTGGCCCCGCAGAGCCTTGGTCGCAGCTTCACTCAGTCCTTGCCTCAAGCGCGCGAGCGGCTCCTAAGAGCCCAACAGGATGGCGACTATCAGGCGCATCGCGATGCGGTGGCGGTCTACCGGATCACCGGGACCGATGGCAGCCTCAGCTTTGGTCTCTTCGCCATGGTTGACACGGCAGAGATCTCAACCAGCCAGGACGAGCCCGGCCGCGTAATCCGCAATGAGGATGTCTTTGTGGCCAAGGTCGCTGAGCGGGTTGCTCTGATCGAGGCCACCGGGCACCTGCTGTCCGCGGTCTTGCTGATTCAGACGCAAGACCCCGTGACCCTGCAGCAGCAGTTGCACCACGTGTGTGTCGATGCCGGTCATCCCGACGTGCGCGATCTCGATCCTGCTGGTCGAGTCCACGAGGTCTGGGTCGTGACTGACCCGTCGGTCTGGGGTCCACTGTGCGAGCTGGCCGGTGCCGGTGAACTCGTGGTGGCCGACGGCAATCACCGTAGTCTGGCCGCGCAGCAAGCCGGCTTGGAAAGGTTCTTGGCCGTGATCACCACGGCGGACTCGCTGTCGCTGGATCCCTACCATCGGCTGATCCGAGAGTGGCCCGCCGACCTGTTCCCGATCGACGAGGCCCTGCTCGCTGCCGGTGTGTCCGTGGAGGTGATCGAGGGCCCTGTGCGCTGCCCATCCAGCAGTGGTGTGCTGCACCTGTACGCACGCGGCCAGGGGTATGCGCTGACCTGGACCGATCAGAGTGCTGCAGATGCCGCCCTCGCAGATGGGGTCCCCTCGGATGTGGTTCAGAGCATGGATCACGCACGATTGGAACGTGATGTGATCGCGGGCCTGCTCGGTTGGAACCCGGCCGACCCGCGGATTACCTACGTGGGAGGTGACTACCCGGACTCGTGGCTGATCGATCAGGTCGAGCAAGGTCATGCTGATGTCGCAGTCCTGGTAGCGCCGGTCACCGTGGACGACTTCGTTGCAGTCAACGTGGATCGTTGTGCAATGCCGCGCAAATCGACGTGGTTCACTCCGAAAGCACGAGCCGGACTCATCGCTGCGGTCGCGCGGTGATCGGCGCGGTATGACGAGGCCAGAACCGGCCGGCGTCAGCCCGCGGCACGCAAGGCGGCGCATCGGTTGACTGCACCATGACTGGGCCTAGTTATGCGATACTGCCACTGGATCTGCGGCACCCACACTCGCTGCGGCTCCCGGAGGGAAGTGTCTGTCGCTCCATCGCGGTGCGCCGCAGATAGCACGGACCACGGCAACCTCTGGCACAGTTTGGTGACGCGCGAGGTGCGCGAGCCAAGTGGTGCACGGACGACTTTCCGTCCGACCCCGTTGGGTCCGACGACGCGACCGCGCCGCTGGAAGGCGGGCATACGTGCCTCGTGTGGGCCTCTCCACGGCGCACGAGAGGACCGCCTTGTCCACCACGGACGACGCATCAGCGACCACCCCGCAGGCCCCGAAGACCGCTGCGCCACCGCCCCCAGCGAGCGCCGGATTCGGCCTGGTTTTCCAAGCGCCGGATCTCTCCGATGTCCCCACCCGCAAACCGCGGCCCAAGGCCAAAGCCCAAGAACGCCAGCCCTCAGAGGCTGTCGCCGGCGAGCAACGAGATGGCGCGCAGACCGCGGGCGACGACAAGCCCTCGCAGGAGGACTCGCCACAACGTTCCACAGGGCAACTCTCCAAGGGCGAAACCCCAGGTCCTAGCGACGAGGTGGCCCCTGAAGGCTCCTCAGGTGAGTCGAGCGGCGACGACGGCGGCGATCCAGGGCAGCGGGAGGGCTCCAGCGGCAATCGACGTCGCAAGCGTGGGGGCAAGGGCCGACGTGGTCGTGGACAAGGCGGCGACAGCGAGGGCTCGAACGACTCCGCAGTTGATGCCACCGGCGGCGCCCCGACAAGCGATGACTCAACTGGCGAGGGCCTCAAAGACGGATCGGGCTCCTCGTCGGGCAAGAAGAAGGGCGGCAAGCAGGGCCCGAAGTCAGGTGGAGCGCACAAGACATCGGCGGAGCAGACCCCCTCCAGTGGCAACGCAGCGGACCACGACGGTGAAAGCAATGCTGACTCCGCCGGCTCGGACGAAGAAGGCGGCAAGCGTCGCCGTCGACGTCGTCGCAGCGACAACCCCGAGCGCGGCAATCGAGACGAGGTTACGAGCGTCCGCGGCTCCACCCGTCTTGAAGCCAAGCGCCAGCGACGTAACCAGGGACGCGAAGTCGGTCGGCGACGAACAGTCATCAGCGAGGCTGAGTTCCTTGCCCGGCGCGAGAGTGTCGAGCGCGTCATGGTGGTGCGCGGTCTGCCGGACCGCACCCAGATCGCCGTGCTGGAGGACGGGGTGCCCGTCGAGCACTACGTTTCCCAACAAAGCCAGAGCACGACGGTGGGCAACGTCTACCTCGGGCGGGTGCAAAACGTCTTGCCCAGCATGGAGGCCGCCTTCGTAGACATCGGCAAGGGGCGCAACGCCGTGCTCTACGCCGGTGAGGTCAATTGGGATGCCGCCGGGTTGGAGGTCAACCAAGCCAAGCGGATCGAGAATGCGTTGACCTCGGGCGAGAGTGTGCTGGTCCAAGTGACCAAGGACCCGATCGGCCACAAAGGTGCCCGGTTGACATCACAGGTCTCCCTGCCTGGTCGGTTCCTGGTGTACGTCCCCGGCAGTTCCATGACGGGTATTTCGCGGAAGCTCCCGGACACCGAACGGTCCCGGTTGAAGAAGATTCTGAAGGAAATAGTCCCCGCAGATGCCGGCGTCATCGTTCGCACCGCCGCCGAAGGCGCCAGTGAGGTCGAGTTGCGCTCAGACGTCGAACGACTCAAAGCGATGTGGGAACGGATCCAAACCAAGTCGACATCGAAGTCCAAGTCAGCCTCTGGGCCGGTGTTGCTGCATAGCGAGCCCGACATGACGGTGCGCGTGATCCGCGACGTCTTCAATGAGGACTTCGCCAAGATCATCGTCTCTGGCGACCAAGCCTGGACCGACGTGAGCGAATACCTCGAAAAGGTCGCTCCGGAGTTGGCAACACGCGCCCAGAAGTGGACCGGAACGGAGGACGTCTTCACCCCGCACCGGGTCAATGAAGCGCTCGCCAAGGCGATGGACCGCAAGGTATGGCTACCCTCCGGTGGCTCGTTGGTCATTGATCGCACCGAAGCGATGACGGTCGTCGACGTCAACACAGGCAAGTTCGTCGGCTCCGGTGGCAATCTCGAGGAGACGGTCACCAAGAACAACATCGAGGCAGCCGAGGAGATTGTGCGGCAACTTCGCCTGCGCGACATCGGTGGCATCATCGTTATCGACTTCATAGACATGGTCTTGGAGTCCAACCGTGAGCTTGTGGTACGCCGCCTCCTGGAGTGCTTGGGCCGCGACCGGACCAAGCACCAGGTCGCAGAGGTCACGTCCTTGGGGTTGGTCCAGATGACGCGCAAGCGAGTCGGTGCCGGGCTGATCGAAGTCTTCTCGCAGGCTTGCGCTCACTGCAACGGCAGGGGTTTGGTTGTTCATGCAGAGCCGGTCGAGAAGGCGAGCGAGTCGAGCAACTCCGGTCGTGGTCGCTCCTCGCGCAAATCCAGCGGGTCCGGCTCCGTCGAGCAGCACAAGGGGCATCAGGGCAACGCCGGCCACGGTGGCTCTGCCAACTCCAGCAACGGCGATGGAGGCAATGGCAAGGGGAACGGCAACTCAGAAGTGCGCTCTGTCGGGGCGTCCACATCCTCCAGTGGTCCTACGCCGGCGCAAATCGCTGCGGCGGCTCACGCCGCGGCGTTGCAGGCTGGTTCAGCGGCCGAAGCAGCCGACGCTGCAGCCACGGCGGCCTCCGACGTGGTCGATACGGCAGCACCTTCTGGGCGGCAGGACGTGATGACAGCCTCGGACGAGGCAGCTGCGAGGCCACCCTCGGACGGGGCGGCGCTGAAGCCAGATGCGGGCGGTGACGAGAAGGCCGTGCACGAGGTGACCCAGGCTCCGGAGCGCGACGTGAGTGCAACTCAGGCGGCCGGTCCCGACAGCCACGATCCCCCGGTGGCGCCGTCTCGCCCACGTCGCCGACGTGGGCGGGTGATCGCTCCGGCTGGTCCTCCTGCTGCGACCACTGAGCAGGCGGACTGAATTCGCGGATTGCTTTTGGCCAGAACACCGGGAGCCGCTACTCTTAGAGGTCGGCACAGGCCCCTGTAGGTGCGGCCGTGCCCATCATCAACGCAGATCACGAGGCAACACAGCCTCGTCACGATTTATCAGGAAGTGAGTCACCCGTGTACGCGATTGTTCGCGCCGGCGCGCGCCAGGAGAAGGTAGCCGTGGGCGACGTCCTTATCATCGACAAGGTCGGCGCAGCTGCCGGAGAGTCGATCACGCTTGCCCCGCTCCTGCTGGTCGACGGCGAGACGGTGACCTCCGACGCAAAGGCTCTGTCAGGCGTCACGGTCACCGCTGAGGTGATCCAGCCAGCCAAAGGTCCCAAGATCGTCATTCAGAAATACAAGAACAAGACCGGTTACAAGAAGCGGCAGGGACACCGTCAGCCGCTGACTGAAGTCAAGATCACCGCGATCGACTCCTGATCAGCACCTGATCTCGCGTCTCACCACCGACGACACACCTCGTACATCGAATCAAAGGTAGGCAGCCATGGCACACAAAAAGGGTGCATCCTCAACACGCAACGGTCGCGACTCCAATGCCCAGCGGCTGGGCGTCAAGCGCTTCGGCGGCCAGGTCGTCAGCGCTGGTGAAATCATCGTGCGCCAGCGCGGCACGCACTTCCACCCCGGCGTGGGCGTGGGTCGCGGTAACGACGACACGTTGTTCGCTTTGGTCGCGGGTTCGGTGGAGTTCGGCGCCAAGGGCGGCCGCAAGACCGTAAACATCGTGGAGCCTGTCGCTTCGGCCTAGGGTTTCGACGCGGGCTGGGCACATCCCGCGATGACGGACGCATGCGTGGGCGGACAGGCAATGCGAGCCGGTGGTTACCAACAGGTATCCGCCGGCTCGACTGCGTTGAGGACTGAGAGGATCACCTATGACCACCTTCGTCGACCGCGTCGTGCTGCACGCGCGTGCAGGCGACGGGGGCCGTGGCATTGCCTCAGTGCACCGGGAGAAGTTCAAGCCACTCGGGGGCCCGGATGGCGGGAGCGGTGGACACGGTGGCGACGTGATCCTGCGAGCCGACCCCTCGGTGACCACGCTGCTGGACTACCACCGTGGACCGCACCGGCACGCCGCGAACGGGGGGCAGGGGCAGGGGCACGAGCGGCATGGAGCCAACGGGAACAGCGCCGTGCTCCCGGTGCCGGTAGGCACCGTTGTCAGCAGCAGGGATGGCGAGGTCTTGGTCGACTTGGCCAGCGAGGGTATGGAGTTCGTTGTTGCGCATGGTGGCAGGGGCGGCTTAGGCAATAAGGCCTTGGCCTCTCCTCGTCGCAAAGCGCCCGGCTTTGCATTGCTCGGTGAGCCGGGTGAGGAGCGCGATGTGGTCCTCGAGCTCAAGACTTTGGCCGATGTTGCCTTGATCGGCTTTCCCTCAGCGGGGAAGTCGTCGCTGGTCTCGGTCCTGAGCGCAGCCAAGCCCAAGATCGCGGACTATCCCTTCACCACACTGGTGCCCAACCTCGGCGTGGTCACCGCCGGAGCGCAGCGGTTCACTGTCGCCGACGTGCCTGGGCTCATTCCGGGAGCCAGTCAAGGCAAAGGGTTAGGCCATCACTTCTTGCGTCACGTCGAGCGCTGCCACGTGCTGGCGCACGTCATCGATTGCGCAACGTTGGAGCCTGGCCGGGACCCGATGACCGATCTCGATGTCATCGAGGCCGAGCTCGCTGCGTATGTGCCCGACGCATCTTTGGGCGGTCTACCGTTGGCTGAGCGAGTGCGCATGGTTGTGCTGAATAAGGCGGACGTACCGGAGGCTCGCGAACTCGCCGAGATGGTGGCCCCGGAACTGCGTGAACGTGGGCTGATGGTGTACATCGTTTCAGCGGTGGCCCACCTCGGTCTCAAGGAGCTGACCTTTGCACTGGCCGAGCAGGTTGCCACTGCGCGGGCGGAGTCTCCAGTCGTCGACACGCCGCGCACCGTGATCCGCCCCAAGGCAGTAGATGACACAGGCTTCTTCATCGAGCGAGACATCTCCGGGCCGCAAGAGGTGTACCGGGTGGTGGGAGAGCGTCCGACCCGATGGGTGCGGCAAACGGACTTCAGCAACGATGAAGCCGTGGGATACCTTGCCGACCGGCTCAACAGGCTGGGTATCGAGGAAGAACTGCTCAAGGCGGGGGCCGTGGCCGGATCGACCGTGCTGATCGGCCCCGCCGACGACGCTGTGGTCTTCGACTGGGAGCCGACCATGTCCAGCGGGGCGGAGTTGCTCGGGCAGCGGGGCACGGACCTACGGCTCGAGGAGCAGGATCGGCCGACGCGGGAGGAAAAGCGTGCCGCCTTCCACGACAAGATGGACGCTCACACGGCAGCGCGCGAGGAGCTCGCCGCTGAACGTGGCGTCGTGGGTCGCACAGGCGAGGAATGACGTCCCTCGCCTATCCGCTCGGTGAATGAATATGTGCACTCATGCATTAGTATTCCAACCGTGATTGATGTGCACGGCGTGCTGCGCGGCGCCTCGCGGATCGTGGTCAAGGTCGGCTCCTCCTCCATCACCGCCAGCGAAGGTGGGATCAACGCGTACCCCTTGCAGGCGCTGTCCACGGTGATCGCCAAGCGCTGGGCCGCTGGCACGCAGGTCCTGTTGGTCTCCTCAGGGGCGATCTCAGCAGGCATGCGTCCCCTGGGGCTGACCAAACGACCCAAGGACTTGGCTACCCAGCAGGCAGCGGCCAGCGCGGGGCAAGGCAGCCTGATGGCCGCGTATACCCAAGCTTTCTCGCTGCACGGCATGAGTGTCGGGCAAGTACTGCTCACCGCGGATGACCTGCATCGACGCGGCCACTATGTCAATGCCTCGCGGACCCTGGAGCGGTTGCTGGAGCTCGAAGTGGTGCCCGTGGTCAATGAGAACGACGCCGTCGCCACTGATGAGATCCGGTTTGGCGATAACGATCGGCTCGCTGCACTGGTGGCGAATATGGTCGACGCCGACGCATTGATCTTGCTCTCCGATGTCGACGCGCTGTACGACGGCCACCCGCGCGAGCCGGACTCCAGCCGCATCCCGCTGGTGAGCCGGCCTGCTGACATCGCCCATGTCGATACGTCGACGATGACCTCTACCGTTGGCACCGGTGGCATGACCTCCAAGGTCTCTGCGGCGATGATGGCCACTCAAGAGGGCATCACCGCCGTCCTGACGAGCACCGAGAACGCTGGGGCTGCGCTCGACGGCGAAGACATCGGCACCTATTTCGCACCAACGGGACCAAAGAAGTCGGCCAGACGCCGCTGGCTCGCGCACGCCGCCAGCGTTCGTGGTCGACTCATCCTGGATCGCGGAGCCGTGGATGCCGTGGTGCAACGGCAACGTTCGCTCTTGCCTGTCGGAATCACCCGCATCGAGGGACTCTTCGGTGTCGGCGACACAGTGGACCTGTGCGATCCGGGTGGAGATGTCGTCGCCCGCGGCCTGGTCAACTACACCTCAGCCGAGCTCGCGCCGCTGGTCGGACGGCGGCTCAGCAACCAACAGATCGACCACGCCCGACCGCGCACCCATGGCGCAAGCGGACCGAGCGTGGTGCGACGCGATGACCTGGTCGTGTTGTGAGCGATACAGCCACTACGAGAGCGATATGCAAATGAGCAATGA
>JBATUU010000330.1:0-2541 GCA_049671385.1 Ornithinimicrobium sp.
GGGCACCCAACTTCCTGTCCCAGTACAAGAACCTGCTCAACCATTACGTTCACCAACGCTCCGGTCGCGAGGGGTACACCTTTTGGGGTGCATGTGGGGCGATGCGGCGCGAGACGTTCGCAGGCCTTGGCGGCTTCGACGAGTCGTACACCGAGCCAAGCATCGAAGACATTGAGTTGGGTTATCGCCTCGTGGCCGCTGGGGACAGGGTCCACGTGGTGCCGGACCTGCAAGTCAAGCACCTCAAGCGATGGCAGGCTGGGTCACTGGTCCGCACCGACATCCTCGGCCGGGCTGTGCCGTGGAGCGAGCTGATCCTGAGTGCTGGCGGCTTCCACGACGATCTCAACATCGAGCGCGCGGGTCGAGCCAAGGTGGTCTCGGTCGCCTCGCTGGGCCTGGGCATTGTCGGCAGTGCGCACCCGGTCGGCAGGGTACTTGCGGCCGCTTCGGCAACCGCGCTCCTTGCGCTGGACGCACCCCTCCTGCGTTTCTACACCGCTGCGCGGGGCCCCGCCTTCGCCGCGGCCACCATCCCCTGGTGTTGGTTGTCCTACGCCTACAGCGGTGGTGCCTTCACGTTCGTGCTGACCCGACGTGCTGTGCGTGCTCGCGTGCGGCGGGACTGGGGCAGCGGAGCGACGTGACCCCCGGGCGCCAGCCTGCCTGTGGGTTTGCTGTTCTCGGAGACCTCTTCGTGATACTCAGCGTCGGTATTGACCTTCCACGGATCCCACTGCGCTCCGAGTAGGTTCTCGGCGGCGAGTAGCGCCGACATCATCGAATGGTCCTGGTTGTTGTACTTGTGCATGCCATTGCGACCCACCGTCTGCAGGTTGCTCACGGACTCCTCAAGCCAGGTCCGGATGGTCGAGACGTTGCGGGCGTAGTGCTCGTCGTAGACCGGGTACGCCTTTGGCATCCGCACCACGGTGGCATCCACCACCTCATCGATGTCGACCAGGCCGATCTGCGCGGTCTCGCGTCGCCCGAGCGCGATCAACGCCTCATCATCGAGCTCCCATAGATTCACATCCCCCTCGGTGGTGAAGTACTCCAACCCCAAAGCTGTCCGATCAGGGTCCGGGACCATGTGCGGTGACCAGTTCTTGTAGTTCTGAATTCGGCCGAGCAGCACCTCCGGCTCGTGGATGTAGATCCAGTTGTCGGGAAAGGCCTCCTTACGGTCGATGACGAGAATCACGGTGAGGTAGTCGCGGTAGTCCAATGCGTCAGCCGCTGCCTGCACTTCGATCGAGGCAGGGGGGCACATCGCCCTGATTAGCGCCCGCATCGGAATGCTGGAGATGTAGTTGTCACCCGTGATGCGCTCCCACCCGTTCTCGGTCTCCAGCACGACTTCGGTCACCGACCCAGCTTCATGATGAATCTGCGCCACGCGTGAGGCCATCTGCACCGTGCCACCGTTGTGCTCGACCTGCGCCGCGGCGTGCTCCCAGACCTGTCCGGGGCCGAGCCGGGGGTACTCGAACTCCTCAATCAAGGTCTTGATGACCTTCGTCGTGCTCCGGCGCCACTGCGGCAGCGCATGACGCACCGCAGACAGCAAGGACAAGCCCTTGATCCGCTGCGCCGCCCAGTCGGCAGAGATCTCGGTGCACGGGCGACCCCACACCTTCTCGGTGTAGGTCTTGAAAAAGATGCTGTAGAGCCGATAACCGAAGTGGTTGACAATCCAGTCCTCAAAACTGCGCACCTCTTTGCGAGGGAACATGCGCGCCTTCACATAAGACAAGCCGCACAACATGGAGGTGCCCAGGCCCAGCTTCTTCAGCGCATCGGTGGCGCTCAGCGGGTAGTCGAAGAACTTCCCTCGGTAATAGATGCGGGAGATCCGCTGCACGGTGAGCCACTCAGAAGATGGCAGTATCTCGTGCCAGATCCTCTTCACCTCTGGGGCTTTGCTGAAGAAGCGGTGACCGCCGATATCGAAGCGATACCCGTTGTATTCCTCAGTACGTGAGATGCCTCCCACCTTGTGGGGATCAGCCTCGACCACGTGGACGTCCCGACCGGCATGCGCCAGCCGCCACGCGGCTGTTAGACCCGCCGGGCCCGCTCCGAGCACCACGACCGAACCGTGCGGCGGTGCTGGGGAAGAATCAGAGACTAAAAAAGGGGGATTCTCAGAGTCAGTCACGGCGAGTCTCGGAGTTGGCCACGCGTACAGTGTAAACAAATTCGGCAGTCTTCGACCCGAAGGGCACTCATGATCCTGACGTTGCGCCGGTGCCTAGAGTTGCTCGGCACGGGACACCGTCTGCGGTGGATCCTCGTCGTAGGGCTAGCACTGACTGCAGCCGGTCTGGAGGTCGTCGGGGCACTGGTTCTCCTCTGGCTGCTGACCGTCATCACCACTGACGCCAGCGGCTTCGACGTCCCGCTGCTGGGTGACCTGCGCGACCTCCCGCTGGGCCTGGATGACAACGGCCTGACGGTCTTGGTGGGCGGGCTCGTGGCAGGAGTGTTCCTGGTCCGCGGTGCCGTCATGGTGGGGCAGTCCTACGTGCAGTATCGGGT
>JBATUU010000331.1:0-1500 GCA_049671385.1 Ornithinimicrobium sp.
GGCGAAGGCGACGAGCTAGACGGCGCCGGAGCACTCGACGAGGTCGCACCACCGTTGGCACGGGTCAAGCCAGCCCGCACCGAGCAGGTCGGCCAGGCGCCGGGGCCCTGGCCAGCAAGGGTGCGCTGAGCGATCGCGATCTGCTGCGAACGGCTCGCGAGGTGAGCGTTCGAGGCGTACTGCCTACCGCCGAACGCCGCCCAGGTCGAGGGGGTGAACTGCAAGCCGCCGTAGAACCCGTTGCCGGTGTTGATGCTCCAGTTGCCTCCGGACTCACACGCGGCGACCCGGTCCCACACGCTGTCGGCTTGCGCGGTTGTGGCGCCGAGTCCGAGGGTGCCGAGTGCCACGGCGCTGGCGGCGCCGAGCGTGCTCACGCGGCGGACGATTCGAGACGCGAAGACCGGCGTGCGGGCAGCGCGATGTTTGGCTTGCTGGGTCATAGGGGATGCCTCCGAAAACAACTTGATAACGAGATGGTCACGAACTGGTCACGCTACGTGCCAAAAGCCCAGGCCACAAGGTAAGGGAGCACAAGAATCAATGACTGACAGCCCAGATGAGGCGTCCGCTGGCTCAGATTGGACTGCTAGACAACACAGCTGGGCCGATATAGCGCCCGTTGCCAATTTTCAGCCATCCGCCCACCAAGGTGCCGCGCACCCGCTCACCACGCGGCTCGGAACCCACAATGCGGTATCCGGTGCTTGGGCCGGAGCGCACGTATGCCGCCGAGTTGGCCGAGACGTACCTCGTCACGGTGTTCGGCGAGGGGTCTTGCCCGCCGTCGCCACCGCCCACCGGGCGGGTGGACAGCACCGCCGGGCCGATGTAACGCCCATTGGCGACCTTGAGCCACCCGCCGACCAAGGTGCCGCGCACCCGCTCACCACGCGGCTCGGAACCCACAATGCGATATCCCGTGCTCGGGCCGGAACGAACGTTGGCCGAGTCGTTCGCTGAGATGTAGCGCGTCACAGTGCCTGGCGCCGGGGTCTGACCGCCTCCCCCGCTGACTGGGCTGGTCGAGAGCACCGCCGGCCCGAGGTAGCGACCGCTGGACAACCGCAGCCACCCACCGCTGAGGCGTCCCGTCACCCGCTCACCGCGATCGATCTGGCCGACGATCCGGTTGCGAGTGCTCGGACCGGAGCGCACATTCGCCGACGTCGTGGCCGAGACATACCGGGTCACCGTGGCGCCGGTCTCGGGGCTGGTGCCTCCGCCGGGTTGCGCGTTCGGGTCAGCCCCACCGTTGGAACGGGTCAAGCCAGCCCGCACCGAGCACACTGGCCACGCCCCCGGACCCTGGGTGTACAGCACCCGACGAGCGACAGCGATCTGCTCGCTCTTGCTTGCCAAGTGCGCGTAGGACGCAAACTCCCGCCCGCCGTAGCCGACCCAGGTGGGCTGGTAGAACTGCAACCCGCCGTAGTACCCGTTCCCGGTGTTGATGCTCCAGTTGCCACTGGACTCACACGCCGCCACGCGATCCCACAC
>JBATUU010000332.1:0-4051 GCA_049671385.1 Ornithinimicrobium sp.
CTCGAGGAGGCCACATCGTTACCTCATCACACTGACGTCGGCGCCGCCTAGACTCGCCACAAACACGTGAGGAGGCGTAGTGCCCGGGCTGATCAGGACGCAAGACGTTGCGAGCGTGAAGGAGCGCGCCTCGATCGAGGACGTCGTGCGAGAGCACGTCACCTTGCGTCCGGCCGGCACTGGCTCGCTGAAAGGCCTGTGCCCCTTTCATGACGAGAAAACACCGTCGTTCACGGTCCGCCCGGCCGCTGGGGCCTGGCATTGCTTTGGCTGTGGCGAGGGGGGCGACATCCTGGCGTTCGTGATGGCGATTGACCACCTCAGCTTTGCTGAGGCGGTCGAGCGACTCGCTGGCCAGATCGGGATGGAGTTGCAGTATGAAGAATCCTCAGGACGCCGATCCAACTCCTCGCGCGAGGGCGAAGGGGGATTAGGCCGGCGAGCACGATTGGTCGAGGCGAATCGTGCCGCTGCCGAGTTCTATCACGCCGCACTGATCGACTCCGGTGAGGCGCGAGTGGCACGTGACTTCCTGCGGGCCAAGGGCTTTCAGTCGGATGCGGCCAAGCGCTTCGAGGTGGGCTACGCCCCATCCTCGGGTGGGGCGCTCGCCGGTCACCTGCGCGACAAGGGCTTCACCGAGGACGAACTCGTCACCGCTGGACTGGTCGGTCGCGGGCAGCGCGGACTGTACGACCGCTTCCGTGGTCGAGTCATCTGGCCGATTCGCGACATCACCGGTGACCCGGTGGGCTTCGGGGCGAGGCGGCTCTACGACGATGACCGGATCGCAGCTAAATACCTCAACACGGCTGAGACCCCCATCTATAAGAAGACGTCGGTGCTCTATGGGTTGGACCTTGCCAAGAAGCCGATGGCCTCGACCCGGCGTGCGGTCATCGTCGAGGGATACACGGATGTGATGGCCTGCCATATGGCCGGCATAGACACCGCCGTCGCCACCTGTGGCACCTCGTTCGGCGTCGAGCACATCAAGACGCTGCGCCGGATCTTGCGCGATGAGCCGGGCTTAACACCGGCTCGGGTCGTGTTTACCTTCGACGGTGATGCCGCCGGCCGGAAGGCGGCGATGCGGGCATACGCCGAGGATCAGCGATGGGCCTCGCAGTCCTATGTTGCGGTCGCGCCGGCGGGTAAGGACCCGAACGACCTACGTCTTGCCGACGGCGATGACGCTGTCGAGGCGCTGATTGATGATGCCGTGCCGATGTTCGAGTTCGCGGTGCGGACCACCATGGCGGCCTATGACTTGGATCGCAGTGAGCAACGGGTGGATGCCATGCGCGCTGTGGCCCCGATCGTCGCGGCGATTCGCGACAGTGCCTTGCGGTTGGAGTATGTGCGCGAAGTTTCCGGGTGGCTGGGGATGGACGAGCAACGCTTTGGTGTCCAGGTGTCGAAGGCGCTCGGTGGCGGACCTGGAGGCAAACCGCCCGGGGGGCCAGCTAACGCGCACCGCGGCCGACAGGCCAGTGGGCCAGCGGGCGGCCAGGCCTATCCCGCGTCCCGAGCCGCGCAATCCACCAGTGGCGAGCCGCGGCGCTACGACGAGGAGCTGCCGCCAGAGGACGAGGACCCCGAGGAGGATCACGGTCCAGTGCTGCCGCGACCAGACCTGAACGATCCCGTGGTCTCGGCAGAGCGACAGTTGCTCCAGGTGGCGCTGCAATACCCGGCCAGTCTTGTCGCTGAAGATGTCGATGCGCTGCCGGTGCACGGGTTCCGTGCCCCAGCACATCAGGCGATCTGGCACGGCGTGCGCGAGGCAGGCGGCGTCGGCCCGGCGGCCGGGATGAGCGCTGCAGCGTGGACGAGCGCCGTGCATGCACATACCCCGCCGTTGGCCGCGCCCATGGTTGCCGAGTTGGCAGTCGCCGGGTTGCCGGTCCGTCTCGACAGTCATTCCGGCGAGCCCCCGCTGAAATACGTGGACTCCCTGGTTGACCGCGTGGTGGACGCGTCGCTGGGTCAGCGCATCGACACCGCTATGAGCGCTCTGCAACGCAGTGCCGGTGATGATGCCGCGACCCGGGCTTTGAGTGAAGACTTGACCGTATTGCACCGCGAGCGGGCCCGGTTGCGGGCCAGGATGGAGTAGAGATGGGATTACTCAGTCGTCGCAAGCAGGGGGAGAAGCCCCAGGCGGTGCCAAAATTGCCCCGTGAGATCAGCGTCGCGACCCAGCGCGGCGAGTCTGTCCTCGCCGCTGCTGCCGAGGACGGCACGCAGGCCTGGATGGTGCTCACAACCTACCGACTGTTGGTGCTCGGCCCCGACAGCACTGTGCAGGTCGATCGCCCATGGCATCAGGTTGGCACCGGAGCATGGGACCCCGAGTCGGGCACCTTAAGCCTGACCTGGATCGACAGCAATAGGGCTGTGCAGTGGAGTATGCGCACCGAGACCGGCCCGGGAAGAATCCCGGAAGTTTTCCGTGAGCGGGTTTCGGCCAGTGTGGTGCGCGCCAGAGAGATCAAACTCGGTCCGCAGCGCAGCGCGCGCGTCACCGTGAGGATGGTGCTGAGCACGAGGGAATTAGTCGATCAGGTCTCCTGGGGTCGCGGGTCGAGCAACGCTGATCAGGAGCTGGCGGCCGAAGTGGATCGTGCTCGTGCCGAGGTCCGCGCCGAGGTGGGTTTGCCCCCGGTTTGATTCGGTGTGCAGGGTGCCGTTTTGATACAGTCACGGCGTTGCTGCGGCATCCCCCAACATTCCCCTGTAGCTCAATTGGCAGAGCAGCCGACTGTTAATCGGCAGGTTGTTGGTTCGAGTCCAACCGGGGGAGCAACGTGACAAAAGGCCCGAGTCTCTCAGGACTCGGGCCTTTTGTCGGTGGCACGGTTTCAGACCTCTTGGCTGGCCATCCTCGCGTGACCTTGTCCGGTTGAGTCTGGCTAGTTGTTGATCTGGGTATTGTGCTGCATTGTCTTGTCCGAGTAGCCGGCCATGTTGTCGCCTTCGTCCTCGTCTGGATCCTCGCTGCCCTTCTTACCGGCCCCTGCCGCTTTGCGTCGTTGACGGTTCTCTAGAGCCTCCGCCAGCTTGCCGAGGGCGTAGTTGATCAGGATGAACAAGAGGGCAGCGAAGATGTACGCCTGTAGGACGTTCCCCTTCGATGAGCTCAGGTTGCGTGCTTGAGTGAGCAACTCGGGATACAAGATGATGAATCCGAGCGCAGAGTCCTTCACAATCACGATGATCTGGCTGACGATCACCGGCAGCATGGATGTCAATGCTTGAGGCACCAAAATCGTGCGACGTACCTGCGAGGGATTGAGACCGATCGACAAGCCTGCCTCCCGCTGACCGCTGGGCAGAGAGGCAACGCCAGATCGGATGACCTCGCACAGCACTGATGAGTTGTAGAGGGTCAAGCCGACCACAACCCCGATGAACGGGTTCCAAGAGTCGTTGCTCCACTCCTGGTTGGACAGGTAGAAGAACGTGAAGATCATCATGATCAGCACCGGAACGGCCCGGAAGAACTCGACGAACACGGTTGTGGCCCACCGCAAGGGGGCCAGGTCGGACATACGGCCCATAGCTAGGACCAGGCCGATGATCAGTGAGAGCAGGATCGATACAACGGCGGCTCGGAAGAGGTCCCATAGTCCGGGGAACCAATAGTTGGTCCAGGAGGACGGCTCGACGAGCGACAGCCACCTGTCGGCCTCCAACTGGCCTTTCTCGTTCATACGCAGGAGCACGAAAACGATGGCTGCTACCAGCACCAGTATGCCGACGACAGCCATCATGCGGTGACGGATGACGGCCTTCGGCCCGGGAGCGTCGAAGAGGACTTGGGGTGCGCTCATCGCTTGACCACCAATCGCTGTGAGGCATAGCTGGTAAGCAGTCCCAGGGGCAAGGTCAGGATGACGAAGCCGAGCGCGATGACAAAAAAGTTGAGGAAGATCACGTCGGGTCGGAACTCGATCATGTTGCGCAGGAGCACCGCCGCCTCGGCGACCCCGATGGCCGAAGCAACGGTCGTGTTCTTCGTCAGGGCGATCATCACATTGCCCAGCGG
>JBATUU010000333.1:0-5956 GCA_049671385.1 Ornithinimicrobium sp.
CGCCCAAGATCCAACCCAAGAGTGCGCAAGGGTCAATTGCTCGGGCGTGAACTTTGGTTGGGACAGCGGGTGCGGCGGCCGATGCCAATGGTGCAGCAGCGGTGGGCGCGGCCAGCGACGCGGTCAAAGCAGCGGCGGCAACGGCAGATATCAGGGCGCGGCGGATCGAACTCATGGTGGGACTCCAGGGATTCAGGGGATGTATCGGGTGCATTTTGAGACTGCCGTTCCACACCCAGCGGCCACGATGAACTTTTGGCTCAGACCTGCTAGCCGAATGGCCAGGACTTCGCTGACCACGAGCGTTAACCTGCCGAAATGGCGAACCACGACTCAGCGGCGGGCATCGTTCGGATCGTGGTCGCGGACGATCAGCCGCTGATGCGCCAAGCTGTTTCGTCGTTCTTCGATGCCGAGCCCGGACACACCGTCATCGGCACGGCTCAGAATGGTCGAGAAGCAGTGCGGGTCGTCGCCGAACTTCGGCCGGACCTGGTGTTGATGGATCTCGACATGCCGGAGATGAATGGTGTTGAGGCGACCGCCGCGATCGTTGCTGCGGGCGGGCGGACCAAGGTGGTGGTGCTGACGACCTTCTCGATCATGGACTGGATCGCTCCGGCGCTTCGGGCAGGCGCCTCGGGTTACCTGGTCAAGGATGCGGCCCCGGATGAACTTGTCAACGCGGTGCAGCGTGTGATGGCCGACGAGACGGTGCTCGCGCCGGCCGTGACACAGTTGCTGGTTGCAGAGGTCGCCGATAGCGCCGCAGCCGAGCGGGCATCGGTATCGGTGCGTCCACCTCTCGGGGATCTCACAGAACGTGAATCGCAGGTGGTGAATCTCTTGGCCGGGGGCCTGAGCAACAAGGAGATAGCCGAGGAAATGCACCTGTCCTTGGGGTCGGTCAAACTACACATCGGCAAGGCCAGTGATCGCCTCGGTGCGCGTGATCGGGTGCAGTTATTGGTGCGCGCCATCGAGTTGGACTTGGTACGTCCGACGCTGCTGCGGCCCGAGACTGCCTGGGATCGCTACCGCTGACCGCGCTACTGGCTAGGTCTGCCGGGGCGGGTCAACTCCCGCAGCGACGTGGTGGTGGATCGGACCTTCGGTGCGGGTGAGGCGTTCACCCCGCCCACCCCAGCGGGCTGCCACGATCTCAGCAGCGATGCTCACGGCCGTTTCCTCCGGGGTGCGCGCGCCAAGATCAAGACCAATCGGACTGGACAGCCGCGACAGGTCAGCCTCGCTGACGCCGGCCTCTCGCAATCTGCGGCGTCGATCCTCGTGCGTACGACGCGACCCCATCGCCCCGATATAGGCGACATCCGGCCCCTGCAGGACGAGCTCGAGGACCGGAACATCAAACTTTGGATCGTGAGTCAAGACGCAGACCACGGTGCGCTCATCGATCCGGCGAGCATCGATCTCGGCTTGGAGGTATCGATGGGGCCACTGCACGACGACCTCATCGGCAGCGGCAAATCGGGCCTTCGTAGCGAACACCGGGCGAGCATCACACACGGTCACGTGATAGCCCAGGAAAGAGCCGACAGTGGCCACTGCCGCAGCGAAGTCGATCGCGCCAAACACCAACATCCGTGGTTTCGGCGCGTACGTGGCGACAAAGACCCGCATGCCTTGTCCTCGCCGTTCCCCGTCTGGGCCGTACTCCAACGTGCCCGTCCGACCCGCCGCCAACAGGCCCCGCGCATCGTCAGCCACAGCATCATCGGCCCGGGAGGAACCCAGTGATCCGCTCGGCTCCCGCTCCGTCATCTCCACCGGGGAACTCGTAGCCTGACTCTCCTCCGGGCGCACCACCACTCGCCGGCCGACCCATGCGGCATCGGGGTGTTCAATCACCGTCGCAACCGCCACCGGCTGGCCGGCCTCAATGTCCTTGGACACGTCCCCCAGGGCGGCAAACGACTGTGCATCGACACGCTCAACGTAGACATCCAGGATCCCGCCGCAGGTCAGCCCCACCGCGTATGCGTCATCATCGCTGACTCCATACCGTTGCAGCACCGGGACACCGTCGCCGAGGACATGTTGGCCCAGTTCATACACGGCACCCTCCACGCATCCCCCAGACACCGAGCCCACAACGGTCCCATCCGGCCCGATCAGCATGGAGGCTCCCGCCGGCCGTGGCGCCGAACGCCAGGTGTCCACCACCGTCGCCATGGCCACCGGCTCCCCCGACTGCCACCAGGCCAGCAACTGCGTCATCACTTCACGCACGAGCAACCACCTCCAGCACCTCACCGAACGCCGCCAACGAATGACCCGCCACGAAGTCATCGACGTGCGGCAAGGCTGCCACGATCCCGGCCTGGACAGGTGCGTACCCTCGTCGACCCCGATGCGGATTCACCCACACCACGCGGTGGGCAACAGCGGCCAAGCGTCGCATCTGCTCCCCCAATACCTCAGGCTCGGCTCGCTCCCACCCGTCGCTGAAGATCACGACCACGGATCCACGCGCCATACCGCGCCTACCCCAGCGATCCAGGAATGCGCCCACCACCTCGCCCAGCCGTGTTCCCCCGGACCAGTCCGCCACCGATGCGCCTGCATTGACCAATGCTTGGTCTGCATCGCGGTGCCGCAGCGCGCGTGTGACGTAGGTCAAGCGCGTGCCGATCGTGAAAACCTCGGTACTTCGCGGAGCCGTCTGCACGCAGGTGTGCGCCAATCGCAGCAACGCATCGGCATACGAACTCATCGATCCGCTGACATCGATGAGCAGCACCACTCGGCGCTGGCGGGTGGATTGCCGGCGGTGGACGATCGCGCCCGGCTCCCCCATCCGACGTAGTTGCGAGCGCAGGGTTGCGGGCCCATCGATGGATCCGCGTCTGGAGCGGGTATGTCGTCTCGCTCGCCGCAGCGGAGGCCGGGGCCGCAGCGTCGCGAACTGGTGACGCAAAGCGGCTCGTTCGCTAGCCGCCAGCGCGGCGATATCCCGCTGGCGGAGCACCTCGCGATCTGATGCCAGGGCGCGAACGACGCCCTCGTCCGCATGCCCGCCTTCGCCGGTGTCAGCGAGGTCTTCCAACGCGGCCTGCACCACGGTCGGCTGCGGCGTCTGAGGTCGACTGACTGCATCCATCCGGCCGCCGCCGAACCACTGCTCGAAAACCTGGTCGTAGGGGTCACGGTCTGCCGGTGACGCCGTCAACGTCGTCTTGCCCGCCCAGTAGAGGCTGCTTCGCTGGTCGATCCCGATCAGGGCCGCGCTGCGCAGAAAGGTCAGCTCACGATCAGGGGTGACCGGCATGCCTGCGGCCCGCAGGGCGCGCGTGAAGCCCAGCAGGAACTCCGTAGCGGTCCAAACCACTCGCACACTGTAGCCACAGCACCATGGCTGAAACCGAGCTTGCTACCGCCTCGTAGGACGAGGATGCCGAGTCACTCGGTCGAGATGAGGTTCATCAGGATCACGGTGGCCCGATGCACTTATCACCGTTGGTGGCGCCTAGGCGCTGAAGAATGAGGCGGACGCCGCTGAGGTTTCCGCTGGACTGACCAGTTATCGCGTGTGCGCCGCCAAGGCTTCGCCGATCGGCGTCGCGCCGTTGTTGAACTCGATCATCTGTCCGGCCAGGTCCGGTCGATCGACGATTGCCGCGATCACGGCGGCGACGTCGGCGCGGCTGACCGTGGCGCCAGCGAGGTCGGGATCTGTGGTGCTGGTTTCGATCTGTCCGGTGGCCGCATCGTCGGTCAAGCCGCTGGGGGCTGCGATCGTCCAGGACAGGTCCGATGTCCGGAGATGCTCGTCGGCCTCGGCTTTGGCCTGGGCGTAGGTGTAGAAGGAGTTGTCTTCGGGCACCCCGTGATCCAGACCGGCCCCGAAGTAGGACAGCATCACGTAACGCTCGGCACCGGCGTGCCCGGCAGCGTCCATCGACCGGATCGCGGCGTCACGGTCGACAGAATTAGTGCGCTCTGGCGACCCGCCGCCAGCGCCCGCGGCCCAGATGACGAGATCGTGGTCGCGCGTGACATCGGCGATCTCCTCGGTGGACATCGACTGCACATCAGCCACCACCGGCTCCGCGCCGTCGCTCGATATGTCCGAGGCGTGGTCGGGGTTGCGGATCACGGCGCTGACCTGGTGTGAAGCGCTGACGAGCAGAGGGGTGAGGTGTCGGGCCACTTTGCCGTGGCCGCCGATCAGGAGAATCTTCATAGCGGCGGCAACGTTCGGTGCGTCCGAAGTATGCCGCTCGCTCTCCACCTGATTGCAAGGGCTGCCCCATTGCTCCGCCTGTGGATAAGTTCGCCTTCGGTCGGGCCGATACGCCAGACTATGGCCAGACGCCCGTGAAGCGCTGTCCAACCCGTGAAGGATCTGTCGTGCGCCATTTTGCCGCTGCCATCTTGTGTCTTGCCTTGGCGGGGTTGACGGCATGCTCTGAACCAGAGGCCTCGCCGCCGCCGGAGCCGCAAGACTCCGGGGGAGCGACAAGCGAACCAAGCCCGCCCGACGACTCCGCAACCACCAGCTCATCTGTCGATGCGCGAGGCGAGGACCCCGGCGTGCCGGAGTTGCCACCCGAGGCAATGAAGGACACCGAGACTGGAGCCGAAGCCTTCGTCCAGTACTACATCGACCTCCTCAATTACGTAGCTATGTTCCCAAGAGTCGGCGTGCTGGAGCAGTACGGAAGCGCCGACTGCGGGACTTGTGGCACTTTCGAGAAAAATGTGGCGGAGCAGGTCCAGGGAGAAACCTTTCAAGACGGACCTTCGTCTGTCGTTCAGGAGCTAGACGCACTTCCGTCGGAAAATGGATATCGCGTCTTCGTCACCGCGGAGGCTCCCGCCTTTCAGCGCATAAAAAAGTCTGGAGAAGTTGTCGAGACGATAGGCAGAGGCAAGAAGGCTGAGGTTGCCTTCGATGTTTACATGCCCACCGATACGTTCATCGTTGAGGCGGTGAGGACCGTTGATAATTGAGGCAGTCATTGTCCCTGTGATAGTAGGCGTTTCAACGGGTCTATTGGCAACTCAAACGGATGAAGGCGCTGTCAATTCCGAACTGATCGGGGACAGTGAGGACCAAAGTCAAAGAGACGAATCGATCCAAACCTACGGCAATAACGATTCGCCGGAAACTATTTCTAGCCTTTCAGACACGGCGGCCCCGGTCACTGACGCTAATCGCTCTGAGGCGAGCGAGTGGTACGAGTACCTGACCATCGTGAACTGTGAAGGCAACAACGTTGAGAACGTGAACACGGAAGTGTGTGCTTCGGCTGCCACCTATTGCGCTGACAGTGGTGAGGGCGATCAGATCTGGCACCGCCTATACCGCCGCCTCGTGACCCAAGAGGGCGATGTTGGTGAGTGGGAAGCTATCGGCACAACCTGTTTCCCCGACGTGGTGCCGGCGACATCCGGTCCCGCCGCACCAGCGCTGACCATCGGCCAGATCGTCCAGCAATTTCACTCCACACCGTTCGCGCTGCCTCAAACGTCCACAGAACCACCAGGCGGACAGACGTTGGTCAACCTGCCCACGTTCTACGCACTGCAATGGCCCGAGTCAGGCATCGAGCCGCAAGAGATCGACAGCACTGTCCTGGCCGGATTCAACGTGCAGATTCGACCCACATTTGTAGACGCCACCTACGACTTCGGCGACGGCGCTGGCCAAGGACCTGTCACCTCGCAGGGCGGCACCTGGCCGGACGGCGACATCCAACACACTTATACCGTCAAGGAAACGGTCAACCCATCGATCACCGTCACCTACGGCGGCGAGTACTCGGTGAATGGTGCCGAGTGGTTACCCATCCCGGGCACCGCGACGGTCACCGGCCCCTCCGCCCCGCTCGAGGTGCTGACCTCTCGCAATCGTCTGGTCAGCGAGAACGCCATCCCCTAGGCTTCCGTGCGTTGACTGCGACGACACACCCCTGCGACCGGAGGTCTGGAT
>JBATUU010000334.1:0-3036 GCA_049671385.1 Ornithinimicrobium sp.
TGCGCTGCTGGTCGACAGTGACGAAGGAGGTGCCGAAGAGCTGATACATCCCACACACCATGAGCATCGGCGTGCCGCCCACAGCCAGGTCGCGCAACCGATCCGCCTGGACATCGAGATCTTCCTGCACAGCCACCTGCCCAGAATCCTGACCGCCACCGCCCAGAATGAGGTCGGCGCGCTCGGGCCATGGCTCGCCGGGGCCGTGATCGTGGACCACCGGGGTGTAGCCGTGCCAGCGGAGTCGAGCAGCCAGACAGCGAGTGTTGCCGAGATCGCCGTAGATGCTCATCTCGCGCGGATACAGGTGCACAAGATGGATCTCGCCCTTGCTCGCGGCTGCCGTGTTCTTGTCGTTGTCGGCGCCGTTGTCGCTCACTCGGGGTCCTCTCCGAACCGCGTCAGTTGATAGCGCGTCGCCATGACCCGACGCAGATACATCATGGCGGTGTAGGTACAGAAGACCCGCATGGGCTGACCGGCATGTTGCTCCACGAACCCATCGAGGGCCGCGTCGAGGTCACACTCGGTGTGCTCCACCGACACCTCGTCATACTGCAGCCGCAACGCCATGTCGTACCCGCGCACCCCGCTGGTCACGGTCACGCCGTTTTCGCGCAGCCCAGCGAAGGAGACGTCATAGAGCCAGGACACATCTCGTCCGTCTGCATAGTCGTCGTTGATGGCGATCATGGTCGCAGCGGGGTCGGAGCCGTAGGTGCTGAGCGCGACGGTGAAGCCAGCTGGGTTCTTAACCAACACCAGTTCCAACGGCGCGCCATCGACATCGATGACCTCGCCGCGCCCAAAGGGCGGGTTGACGGCAGACAGTCCTCGCGCGGCCGTAGCGGCTGAAAACCCCTCGTGCAAGAGCACCCTAGCCATCGTGCACGCGGCGGTGGCATTGATCATCGCCGCTAGCCCACGCTGTTTCAGCTGCAATGGCCCGACGTCGTTGCCGCCTGGATACCGAATGGTGAACGACTTCGCGTCATGCGGCGCGAGTAGCCCGTCATCAGTGCCCATCGTGGGCGCATCGGCTGGGTCGGCGAAGCGCACATCCGCCTCTTGGATCGAGGGCAGGTCATCTGCCAGTGCCGGATCGACGCCGAACCAACGGACCTCGACGCCCGGGTCCAGATGCGGCGCAACGCGCGACACATAGGCATCATCGGCGTTGAGAACCACAGCGTCGGTGCTCTGCTCGGCGAGCGAGTTCAGCAGTTTGGCCGTGAAGTCGATTTCAGCGAATCGGTCGAGCTGATCACGCGCGACGTTGAGCAGCAACGAGTGCGTCGGCGGCACAATGGCTGCAAAGTGCAGCGCGTGTGCCTCGTCCAGCTCCAGGACAGCGACATCGGCGTGGAGATGCCCCAAGGCATCGACCTCAGGTAACACGGCAGAGATGACACCCCGGGTGAAGTTGCTGCCGGTGGGGTTGGTGAACACCGACAAGCCGTGCTCGCGCAACACCGCCACCAACATCTTGGTCGTCGTGGTCTTACCGTTCGTGCCGGTCACCACCACGATGCCGCGCGGAACATACGTCAAGGTATGCCGTAGGACCGCCGGGTCGATCGTCTCCGTGACGAGGCCGGGCAGGGCCGAGCCGCCACCCCGGAACCTCGACAGCACCCGGGTGGCCTTGCCCGCCAGTAGCGCAACGCAGAGTCGGGCCTGAATCCACGGCTTCACGCACTCACTCCCACTCGATGGTGCCGGGCGGCTTGCTCGTGACATCGAGCACGACGCGATTTACCTCCGGCACCTCGTTGGTGATTCGCGAGGAAATACTGGCCAAGACCTCATAGGGCAATCTGGTCCAGTCGGCCGTCATCGCGTCTTCGCTGGACACCGGCCGAAGCACGATCGGGTGACCATAGGTGCGGCCGTCGCCCTGGACACCGACCGAGCGCACGTCAGCCAGCAATACGACCGGGCACTGCCAGATGTCTCGATCCAGACCGGCGGCGGTCAACTCTTCTCGAGCGATCGCGTCCGCGCGGCGCAGGATGTCGAGCCGCTCGGCGCTGACCGCACCGATGATCCGGATCGCCAGACCCGGGCCGGGGAAGGGTTGGCGCCACACGATGGGCTCGGGCACTCCCACCTGCAGGCCGACCTGGCGCACCTCGTCTTTGAACAGCGTTCGCAGGGGCTCGATCAGGCTGAACTGCAAGTCATCCGGCAGCCCGCCAACATTGTGGTGGCTTTTGATGTTGGCCGCACCGCTGCCTCCGCCTGACTCGACCACGTCCGGGTAGAGGGTGCCTTGGACCAGAAACTTCACCGGGTAACCATCGGCGTCGGCGCTGCCGGCGATGTCGCGGGCCGCGTGCTCGAAAACGCGGATGAATTCTCGTCCGATGATCTTGCGCTTGGTCTCGGGGTCTGCCACGTCGGCGAGCGCATCCAGAAAGCGCTGGTGTGCGTCGACCACGACCAAATCGACCCCGGTCGCGGCAACAAAGTCCTCCTCGACCTGCGTGGCTTCACCCTCGCGCAGGAGGCCATGGTCGACGAAAACGCAGGTGAGTTGATCACCGACCGCCTCATTGACCAAGGCCGCAGCCACGGAGGAGTCCACGCCCCCGGACAGCCCGCAGATCAGCCGAGCATCCCCCACCTCGTCCTTGATCCGCTGCACCAACTCGGCGGCCACGTGCTCGGCCGTCCAGTTGGCGGTGAGCTCGGCGCCGTGGGTCAAGAAGTTCTGGATAACCTGCTGGCCATAGCTGGAGTGCATCACCTCGGGGTGCCACTGCACGCCATACAACCTGCGTACGTTGTCCTCGAATGCGGCAACGTCGGCGCCTGGGCTGCTCGCAGTGACCGTGGACCCCGGTGGGGCTGCTGTCACCGAGTCACCGTGTGACATCCACACAGCTTGGTGCTCGGGCTGGCCAGCAAACAGCGTGCTCGTGGTGTCGGTCACGGAGGCCTTGGTGTCGCCGTACTCACGCTTACCGGTCCGAGCGACCTCGCCGCCCAAAGCTGCGGCCATGGCCTGGAATCCGTAGCAGATGCCGAGCACCG
>JBATUU010000335.1:0-4967 GCA_049671385.1 Ornithinimicrobium sp.
GATCGGGTCAGCCTGGTGGGTGATGTGATGGAGGGACTGAACCTCACGCTGCGCCACCTTGCTCCACCCGGGCCGATCATCATTCCTACCCCGGTGTATCCCCCCTTTCTCATCGTGGCCCGTGATCTTGGCCGGGAGATACGGACGGTCCCCCTCCGTAGAGCTGACGGTGGCCGGCTGACCCTCGACCTGGAGGGCATCGCTGACCAGGCTCATGCGGGCGCGCGGACCCTGTTGCTCTCTCAGCCCCACAACCCGGTCGGCCGGTGCTACAGCGCCAGCGAGCTACAGGCGCTGTCCCACGTTGCCGACGACTGCAGCCTGCACATCATCAGCGATGAAATCCATGCGCCGTTGACCCTGCCGGGCGTTGCCTTCACGCCGTATGCGGCTATGGCCAGTGCCGAGGCGCCGGTGACCACACTGATCTCGGCCACGAAACCGTTCAACATGCCAGGGCTGCGGTGCGCTCAACTGCTGAGTCATCGAGCGGCCGACCAGGCCACCATCACATCGCTACCCCCGGCCCTCAACCACGCCATGACAACGCTGGGACAACAAGCGAGCGTTGCCGCCTACACCGAAGGCGATGCATGGCTGCAGGCTCTTCGAGAGCGGATGGCCGACAACCACGAGGCGCTGAGGACCCGACTGGCGCACAGTCTGCCTCAGATCAGCATTGAAGTCGCTGAAGCCACCTACCTGGCCTGGTTGGATGTGCGCGCCCTGGACCTGGCCGATCCAGCTGCGACGGCACTCGAGCATGGGGTGAGGGTAGATGGCCAACAGACCGCGTCTGGGCCGGGCGGGTTGGGGCATATCCGGGTCAATCTGGCCACGTCGCGTGAGCGGGTGCAGTTGATAGCCGACCGCCTGATTGCGGCCTGGCAGCCACAGACCTGATGACGCCGCTGGAAGAGTAACCCTCGGAGCTGGATCGGCGCCCTCCGATGCTCGGTCACGGCTCCTGACACCACCCCCGGGCGACCTGACAGGATAGGTACATGGTCATTCTCTCGCGCATCTACACCCGCACCGGCGACGACGGCAGCACGCACCTGGGGGACTTCAGCCGCACCCGTAAGACCGACCCGCGACTCATTGCCTACGCCGACACCGATGAAGCAAACGCGGCCTTGGGCATCGCCGCGACCACCGGCAATCTCCCCCTTGAGATTCAGCCGGTGCTACGCCGGATCCAGAACGACCTCTTCGATGTCGGCGCGGACCTCTGCACTCCCCTGCGCGAGACCTATGAGCACCCGCCGCTGCGCGTGCAGCAACGGTGGATCGATGACCTCGAGGCCGATTGCGATCGGTTCAACGAGGACCTTCCCACGCTGAAATCCTTCATCCTCCCCGGAGGTTCACCGCTGGCTGCGGCCCTGCATGTCGCTCGCACTGTGACGCGACGGGCCGAACGATCGACGTGGGCGGCTATCGAGGCTCACGGCACCACACCCGTGGCGGCCACCGACGACACTGCGGTCGGCGGCATTAATCCGCTGACCGCTACCTACCTCAACCGACTCTCCGACTTGTTGTTCATTGTGTCGCGGGTGGCAAACACCGGAGCTGGCGGCGATGTGCTGTGGGTCCCTGGAGGTGGCCGCGACGAGGCACCCGAGAACCCGCAAGACTAAGCGACGTTGACGTTCCAGCCGGGCGGGACAGCCTCGACCCACGCGCGCAGGGCGGTATAGCGCCCCTCACTGATCGCCAGTTCGAAAGAATCAGCACCATAGGTGCAGGGCACCGCCACGACGTTGGACCCGCGCCATCGCGGGCCTACTTCGGCACCGTCGAAGACGTGCCCTATTCCTACGCCTAGACCGGATCTTTCCCAAAGGTGCTCACGCTGGCGGCGCGGTCCTTGCTGTATGCGATGAACTAACCTGTCCGCTTCGTAGGACAGAGTCCCCAAGGTCCACTCCGGGTATTCCGCGCACCGGATCGCGCACGGTGCCCGTCGACTGGCCTCCCGCGAGCGGCCGAAATACCGCGTGAATGTAAACCATGCGAGGACCAACACAACTGCGACCACGGCAAAGGACACCATGACGATGACTATGAGTCGCATTGCCGTTGGGTCCATCGGGGCTACGTGCTAGCGCTGTCCAGGCTGGACGCGTCGACGTTGTCGGCAACGATGGTGACGCGGTCGTGGTCCACTGAGATGAAACCGCTGTCAATGGTGACCGTGTTGCTAGAGCCATCCTCGGTGTCGATTCGGATGTCGCCACCGACCAGCACACCGAGAACCGGGATATGACCAGCCATGATGCCGAGGTCACCCTCGCTGCCGCGCACGCGAATCATCGAGGCTTGGCCTTCCCACACCATGCGGTCGGCAGCCACCAACGAAACCTCTAGCGTCGCCATTGCGTCCTTTCCGTGAGCCTTACCTGCACAAGGCCCAGTGAACTGATTGTAAAGGGTTTCCTAGTCGTTCTTTTCCAGTTCAGATGCCTGTCGCTCAACGTCATCCAGTCCACCGCACATAAAGAACGCCTGCTCAGGCATGTGGTCATATTCACCGTCGGCCACCTTCGTGAAGGCTTCGATAGTTTCCTCCAATGGCACCGTCGAGCCTTCCAAACCAGTGAATTGCTTTGCAACATAGGTGTTTTGGGACAGGAACCGGGAGACCCTCCGAGCCCGACCAACCAGGATCTTGTCCTCTTCGGAGAGTTCGTCGATCCCCAGGATGGCGATGATGTCCTGAAGTTCCTTGTAGCGCTGCAGAATTGACTTGATCCGCACGGCCGTGTCGTAGTGCTCCTGGCTGATGTAGCGAGGGTCCATGATCCGACTGGTTGAGGTCAACGGGTCGACCGCTGGGTAGATCCCCTGCGAGGCGATCGGTCGAGACAGCTCGGTGGTCGCGTCCAGGTGGGCGAAGGTGGTAGCCGGAGCCGGGTCGGTGTAGTCGTCCGCCGGCACGTAGATCGCCTGCATCGAGGTGATCGAGTGACCACGCGTCGAGGTGATCCGCTCCTGCAACACACCCATCTCGTCGGCCAGGGTCGGCTGGTATCCCACAGCAGAAGGCATCCGGCCCAACAGTGTGGAAACCTCGGAACCGGCCTGCGTGAAGCGGAAGATGTTGTCAATGAACAGCAGCACATCCTGCTTTTGAACGTCGCGGAAGTACTCGGCCATCGTCAGGGCTGAGAGCGCGACGCGCAGCCGGGTGCCGGGCGGCTCATCCATCTGCCCGAAGACCAGTGCCGTCTGGCCGAGCACTCCGGCCTCTTCCATCTCGACGATCAGGTCGTTGCCCTCGCGGGTGCGCTCACCTACTCCGGCGAACACCGACACACCACCGTGGTCACGCGCCACTCGGGCGATCATCTCCTGGATGAGCACGGTCTTACCAACACCGGCACCACCGAACAGGCCGATCTTGCCACCTTGCACATAGGGGGTCAGGAGGTCGATGACCTTGATGCCCGTCTCGAACATCTGGGTCTTCGGCTCGAGTTGGTCGAAGGCGGGCGCAGGGCGGTGGATCCCCCAGCGCTCCTCAACCTCGAACGTCTCGTCGCCCTCGAGGTTGAGGCACTCACCCGTTGTATTGAAGACCTTGCCCAACGTCTCATCGCCGACCGGCACGGTGATCGGGCCACCGGTGTCCTGCACGGACGCGCCACGCACCAGTCCGTCCGTGGGCTGCAACGAGATTGCCCGCACCATGTTGTCGCCGACATCCTGGGCGACCTCGAAGTTCAGGGTGCGCGTGTCACCGCTCAGCTCGACATCGGTGGTCAGCAGGTTGTACATCTCGGGAATCTGACCAGGGGGGAACTCGACGTCGACGACGGGCCCGGTGATGCGGGCGAGTCGACCGACGCCGCCTTCAGTCTGCTCCTGCTCGGGAGCCTCAGTGGCAGTGCTCATGGTTAGTGCTTCCTTCTCACTTGGCATCGGCGAGGGCTGTTGCGCCACCCACGATTTCGCTGATTTCTTGGGTGATCTCGGCTTGACGAGCCTGGTTCGCCAGGCGCGTATACGTCTTGATCAATTCTTCGGCATTGTCGGTGGCGGACTTCATAGCCCGCTGGCGCGCAGCCAGTTCCGAAGCAGCCGCCTGCAGCAGCAGATTGAAGATTCGGGCGGTCACGTACTTTGGCAAGAGCGTGTCGAGCACTTCAGCCCCAGAGGGCTCGAACTCGTACAGCGGATACATGTCTTCGTCAGCGTCTGGAAGGTCGGAGTCTACGACTTCCAACGGCAGCAACCGAACAACCTGGACCTCTTGAGTGACCATGTTGATAAAGCGAGTCGAGACGATATGCAGTTCGTCGACGCCGCCGTTATCTCCGCCGGCAATGAAGTCGGCTACCAATCGCTCGCCGATCTCTTGGACCACGTCGAATGTTGGCTTGTCCGAGAAGCCGGACCAGACCGCTTGGGACTCACGGCGCCGGAAGCGATAGAACCCCTCCGCCTTCCGCCCGGCCAGGTAAGGAACGACCTCTTTGCCGTCATCGCCGAGGAGCTCACGCAGCTGCTCGCTGCGTTTCAGGACGTTGGCGGAGTAGGCGCCCGCCAGGCCTCGATCGCTGGTAATGATCAGCACTCCGGAACGCTTCGGCTCTTCTCGTTCGGTTGTCAACGGGTGATCGACGTTGGAGAACGTCGAAACCGCTGACACCGCCCGGGTGACGGCCTCTGCATACGGGGTCGTCTCGGTGACCCGTTGACGTGCTTTGACCACTCGGGAGGCCGCGATCAACTCCATGGCCCGGGTGATCTTCTTCATCGACTTGATCGAGGTTGTGCGTTGTCGATACTCCCGCTGCTGGGCTCCCATGTCTGCCTATCCCTCAGCGCTTCTGACGTTCGATCTGCTCTTGCTCGACATCGTCGGAATCCATCGCGTCCTCGTCTTCCGAGGTACCACCGGAATCGTCGCCACTCGAGTCGTCACCACCCGAACCCTCGCTACCGGAACCACCATCGCC
>JBATUU010000336.1:0-4905 GCA_049671385.1 Ornithinimicrobium sp.
CCGTCCGGGAATCTTGGGCCCCAGCGCCCTCGGTGAACCGGGGGTCCGGGGTGCCGGCCCGGCCGCCTGGGCTCTCGACCGTAGGCCCGCGGCATTCGTCCACGGCATCGTCACTGAGGTGGAACGAGACGATCTCGCGGGTCGTGATCTCGACGGTCGTGGCGAAGGGCGCTTCACCGACATGGTCAGCGACCGCCTCGGACACATCCGCAGCGGCCACGATTGCGGGGCGCCCCTTCGAAAGCGCGTGGCCCGCAGCGTGCTGCAGAGAGCTGAACTCCAACTCTTCTTCGTCAGCAGTGGGGTTCATAGACCGCATGCGATCGGTGACGCAGAACGCCTGCACCCCCGATGCGATGGCACGGCCGGCATGCAGGTCTGCCAGGTGAGCGCGCGTCAGCGGCACATATGCTCGTGTCGACGAAGACATCGAGTTGCTCCTTTGAGCGCCACGTGGCGTCTTTGCTCGGTCACCCTGACGGCACTCCCGCCGGTTCAACGCAAATCATCATTGCAGACCCATTGCCTTCTTGCCCCATCGCGATCTGATGGTGCGTTTGGCCCGCAGCGCAGGCACCCGGCCACCAGAAACGCCTGAGGCGACGTCGACCAATCCTCGTCGCGCGGCACTGCCCGGCCGGATCTCGCGCAGACTGACCCCGGCGAGCAAAGCAGCATCAAGCGCCTCTACATCCTCGGGGATAGTGTGAATGTCCTCGACGCCCACCAATCGGGCCAAGATCTGATCAATCTGCCGTTGTGGGTCGCGTCCCACGGCAGAAGCTCGGAGCCGGTTGACCACCACCGTGCAGGGGGCTTGGCTGTGATCCCGGAGTTCTTGGTGAGCGCGGACTAGCCGCTGCAACCCGATCGGATCAGCAGATCCAACGAGCAGCACGTGGTCGGCGATCTCAAGCGTGCGCAAGGCGACCCCGTTCCGCCGGGGCGCGAGCGTGTCGAAACTGACTTCTTCGTCTTGTTCCAGGCAGAAGCCCAGATCGATCACTGTCCACGCAGCAACCTGTCGAGCAATGCTCAGTACGTCGGCCATCGCATACTCGCGCAGTTCCGGCCAGCGATCAGCCCGCGGGAGACCTGTCAGCACCTGCCAGCCCGTTGAGACCTGACGGGCGAGCCTGGCCAGAACGATCGCATCCAATGAGCCGTTGTCCGCAGCACGGGCCGCAGCCACCACACCAGGTGCCTCGTCCAAGATGGCCAACATTTGAGCCAGTGACGCGCCGTAGGTGTCGGCATCCACCAGGAGTACTGACTCAGCGAGCGCAATCTCCGCGGCAACGTTGAGCGCCACCGTCGAGCGCCCGGGTCCGCCCACCGGGCCCCAGACGGCCAGCACCGAACCGCTGCCTGAGGTCTCGCCCTGGCTCTGTGCGTGCGGTGAGCTGGGGTCGACCGGCGAATCGGCGACATCAGAAGTGCTCAGGTAGGCCTCGAACTCGGCATCAAGGTCCTCATCCTCATCCTCACGCCGGGGTGCCCTCGTCAGCGTTGTCGCTACGCCAGTGGTCTCACTCACCAGGGTGGCCAAAGCCTCGTGGACGATGTCTTCGGTGGCATCTGCACTGACCGATGCGGTGACCCCCCAACGCTGCAACGTGCGCTGCCCGGCCTCATCGCCAGGCGCGAAGACGCCAAGCACCCGCACGCCGTGATCACCCAGCGTGGCCATCGCGCTGCGGTCAAGTCCGCGTAGATCGACCGAAACGGCCGCGACCTTGCCGATGCCAGAGGCTGCGCAGCCCAGCAACTCCGCCAGGTCGGCACATCGACGCGCCACATGCACGTCCTCGCTTCTGCCGAGTATCCCGGCGAATGCGCTCTCCCAGCGGTGAGTGATCGCGGTCAACGCGGGAAGGCTCACGATTCGCTGCGCTGATCGGGTGCCGGCACGAGTGTGATCCGAGCCTCTTGATCCACACTGGAGATCACCGATCCGACCTCATTCGATGGCACGATGATCGGGACGGCCGTCCTTCCGACCCCGACGCTGAGGCCACTAGAGCCGGTCGGCACTTCAGCAACGACTGCCCCCGACAAGAGCAACTCGGGGTCGAGATAGCGAACACCGGCCTCCTGCATATCTCGCCTACTGACCCATACATCGACGACAGAGCCGCCCTCCAAGATCGACGCCGACGTCGGATCGATCGGCACCGCGACCGTCTTGTCTTTTGCCTCCCGTGCCGTGCCCAGTGCATCAAGGGGCACAAGCTCGCCCGGTCGCAGTGAGCGCAGAGCGTAGGAGTCCGCGGCAAGTCCGGGAGCGGCGTCGACATAGGCCGTGAGGGCGTCATCGAGGCGCACGGAGGTCACGACAAGGTCCGATTCTTTAACCTCCTGGCCTGGAAGGAGCGGCACAGCCGCGGCAAACACCGGGATGGTGTCGTCGGATCGCGCCACGATCCAGGACCCGGCAAGAACGGACAGGAGCACCAGCAATACGCCAACCACCAAACGGGCATCGCGCCAGGAGGGGCGTTGCAACCGGCGAGCGGGCGGACTCGGAGGGGACATCAGGGACCTTCCATCGGGTGTGCCTCATGACTGCATCGACACCGCTCGTCGCGCATCACCAGTATGGGCAAGGCTCAGGTACCGATAGACAGTTATCCACAGGCCTGCGGCGTCACGGTGCCAGCAGACGTAAAGTTTGGGTCAACATACAACCTGCGAGGGTGCCCTACACAGTCATCAGGGGATCAGTGGCCCTCGGAACCGACGGGAGGTGAAGCGTGGAAGCGCGATTCCTGACGTTGACCGACGTTGCCGAAACTCTCAATGTGACTCTGGCTCAAACGAAAGCGTTGGTGCGCAGCGGTGACCTCGTGGCCATCAAGATTGGTGGGCGGGGGGCCTGGCGCGTGGAGCGAAGCGCGCTCGAGGAGTACATCCAGCGCATGTACTCCGAAACCAAAGATTTCATCGCACGAGAGCAGGCCAAGTCCGTCGAGCCGGAGGTAGAAGCAGAGGGCCGCTGACCGGCAGCGCTCGGGCTTCGGCCCGGCTGGGCGGTCGCTTTAGACTTGCCGCAGCGCACACAGCGCCCAGGTCGGCACCGTTGTCATATGGCGCACAGCGCTGGCACGCCTCGGCGCATCCTCTGGGTGATCTGCCAGATCGATGTGATCACGGCCCACTCGGTCAATGGTTCCGCTGACTGTCGTCCCTGAAGCCAGGTGTATGCGGACCATGGCGCGATCTCGAGCCAGTGCTCGCAACGCCGAGCGCATGTCGAAGCGTCGCCCTGAGACCCCCTGCCGCTGATCGACTGCACCGGAGAGCCCTGTCACGCTTTGAATCGCCGGCATGGACATCAGGACCGACCGACGCCGGGCCGGGCCATGGACGGCCGTTTCGATCATGCACCAATCACTCCCGACCTCGGTGAGGTGACCCTCGACGCGGCCAATCCCCAGTGCTTCGATCCTCAGACGGCGGCCTACGTCTGCCGTTAATGCTTCGAGCATCAAGAGGCTGCCGCGCTGGCTACGGGTTGACTCAGCGACCTCTTCTTCAAGCTCCGCCTGCTCCAAGGCCACGAGTTGGGCTTCCAGATCATCGAAGAGCCGTGTCCAGCGCATGCATGCAGTCTGACACTGGCTCCCTGCGGCTTGCTTTGCGCACGCATATGGCGTCTAATCTTCTTTACTGAACGCAAACAACCGCAAATGAACGCATTGGGAGTCTAGCGATGACTGACCGATACTTACCTAGCCGATCACATCGGCGCGCAGGTGCTCTCGGCATTGCCATGGCATTGACCCTGAGCGTCTTGGCTGCCTTCTTGATGCACTGGACTGTCTCGGGTGTTCACACCGCTGGCTTTACGCCCATCCCCGTTGCTCAAGGGGTGAGGTACTGCGCGGCCGGAGTTGCTGGGCTGCTCGCCCTGATCTTGTCCTGGTTCTGCGTGCTGGGGGGTAGCTACCTTCTCCTCGAGGATCCCTCCAAGCCGCGGCACACCAACTGCCGCACCCGTCGGATCGCTCTGCGGGTCGCTGCCACCTTGGTGGCCTGCACCCTCAGCACTCCCGTGGCTATGGCCGATGACACCCGTCCGCTGCTGGTCGTGGCTACCGACGCAATGGACAACCCGGACGAATCCGCCCCTGCCACCACTGAGTCGGTCCAGGACTGCGCCGCCGGCACGACTCGCGCTGGAGGACAACCGATCGATTCCACAGCGTCGGCGCTTCCCGTCTCCTCGATTGCGGCGAACCCGAGAAAGGCAGTGGTTCCCGACTGGCGGCCCACGCGCAGCGAACTACCGGTCCCCGCCACCTGGGGTACCGCGGAGGACGAGTCAGCACGGGACCATGAATCAGCACACGTTGTCGTCCTGCGTGGAGACAGTTTGTGGGACCTCGCCGCGACCGAACTCGGTCCGCGCGCGAGCACCGACGAGATCGCGGCCCGGTGGCCCGCCTGGTACCAGGCAAATCGAGTGACGATCGGACCCGATCCGGACACGATCCTGCCGGGACAAATCCTGACCATCCCGGGGCGTGCAGGCGATAACTCCACGATAGGAGAACGACCATGAGTGCCCAGCCGGTTCAGCAGACTCCTTCCCAGAGCCTGACCAATCCCCCTCAAGAATCACGACAGCACCTTCGGGTGATGCCGATCCCCACCGTCGACCCGGAACCGCTGACGCCAGATGCCTACCGCTCACTGACATCGCCGGAACATGGGTCTTCTTACAGCCAGGCCCCGCTGGCCGTGGTGTTGCAGGCTTCTGGAGGTGAGGAGTTCTTCGGGCCGCAACCCACAGCGACGACAGACTTGCCTGACCCGCAAAGGTGGGCCACACAAGCCCTGCGTGTGATCTTGGAAGTCATGGACGGCTCGCGACCGGCGCGCCAGTTGAACCGTTGGGTGACG
>JBATUU010000337.1:0-2153 GCA_049671385.1 Ornithinimicrobium sp.
GGGCCTCGTTGAGGTAGTAATCGGCGACCTCTGGAAGCTCGCGTCGGCCTACCAGCGCCCAGACCGTTACCCCAGCGGCGACGCCGCTGACGAGCGCCAAAGCGGCAGCGGCAGTGTTGCCATACCGAGGCCCGCGGCCAAAGCGCAGCGGCAACTTCTGCACCACCAGCAGGATCATCAGCACCGTGAGTGCCTCGACCAGCAACTGAGTGAGCCCCACGTCGGGTGCGCCCAGGGCAAAAATCTGGACTGTGACGGCGATGCCGACCGCGGACAGGCTTACGGTGGCGGAGAGGCGAGAGTCGGACAGTGTGGCACCAATGACGCCCCCCAGGACGACGACCAACACCACCGCATCGATGGGCTGAGTGAGGTTTGCCTGCTGCTCGGCGAAGCCGGAGGTTTGCCAGACCGCGATCGTGCCGCCGATGAGGACTAGGCACAACACGCTCAGCTGGGCCGCAACGTGGCGGGTCGGGTTGTTGGCAGCGACCGTCAGCGCCAACTTGGTGCCGAAGGCTTTCAGGCTCTTGTTGAGCCGGCCGATGACCCAGGCGCCGTCGTGGTTGAAGCTCTCGTGCTCGATCCACGTGCGCAGTTTGTGGCGGTTGAAGATGATCACCGTGCCGATGGCAAACACCAAGAGGGACAGCATCAGCTCGAGGTTGAATCCGTGCCACAAGTACAGGTGGACTTTGTGCTCGACCTCTGCGGGCGGTAGGGAGGCCTCGACCGCCCGCTGCACGGGGGTGTCGAGAACGCCGGCGACGAAAGCCAACGGCAGGCCGACCACGATGGGCAGGGCGGCCGGGATGAGGAGCTGTGGCTCGCCTTCGTGGCCGGTGATGTCGGTGCGAGTTCCGTCGACGAACCCGGCGAAGACGATTTTCGCGCAGTAGGAGAACGTCAGTACGGCTCCGCCGACGGCACCGGCCAGGGCTAGCCAACCGACCCATTCGGGGCCGGGGGCTTCTCGCATAGATGTGAAGATGGCTTCCTTGGACAAGAAGCCGAGCATTGGCGGGATGCCCGCCATGGAGGCACACCCCAGGATCACGGCGGCGAAAGACCACGGCATGGTTTTGCGCAGTTCGGGCAAGCGTCGGATGTCGCGCGTGTGCACCGAGTGGTCGATGACGCCGACCATCATGAAGAGTCCGGACTTGAACAGTGCGTGCGCGATGGTGTGCAGCATCGCGGCGGCGATGGCCTCTTCGGTGCCGACGCCGATGGTGGCCACGATCAGGCCGAGCTGGCTGACCGTGGAGTAGGCCATCAGCTTCTTGAGGTCGGTTTTTTGCAGGGCGAACCACGCACCCAGTGCACCGGTGAACAGGCCGACGAAGATCAGCGTGTAGTTCCACATCGGGGTGGCGTGGAAGGCCGGGCTAAACCGGAAAAGCAGGAAGATGCCTGCCTTCACGACGGCCGCGGCGTGTAGGTAGGCACTCACAGGGGTAGCAGCGGCCATGGCGTCGGGCAGCCAGACGTGGAAAGGGAACTGGGCTGACTTGGTGAAGGCGGCCAGCAGCACCAGGATCGCGACGGCCGTAGTGAAGCCCGCATCCTGCGTCCATACCGGGTTTTCCAGGGCCTCGGTGACCGAGGTGGTGCCGGTCTTGGCGATGATCGAGACCACGGCGGCCAAAAAGAACAGACCGCCGAGGAAAGTGATCAACAGCGTGCGCAGCGAAGCCAACTCACCGCCATACCCCGATCGTGCAATCAGCAAGAACGAGGCCAGTGAGGTCAACTCCCAGAAGATGAACAGCAGCACCATGTCATCGGCAAGCACGAGACCGACCATCGACAGAGTGAACGCACACATCGTGAGGTAAAAGCTGAGGTTGCGACCTGCATCCAGATAACGGGCCGAGTAGACGAACACAACCGCGCCGATGAGCAGCGCGATAAAGGTGAAGATGACACCGACACCGTCGGCTTGCAACGCGAAGTTGACGTCGAGGGTCTCAACCCAGGAGACCGAATAGGTGTATTCGTCGCCCGCCACCACTGCGCGCGTCGGCGGCAGGAAGGTCACAGCGGCGAGAAGGTAAATCGCGGCCAAGGGGTAACCAGCGTTGCGTCCGAGGAACCGGCAGCACACAGGGCTGACCGCCACCGCGGCGACCAAAACCAAGATCGTGATCAGC
>JBATUU010000338.1:0-1740 GCA_049671385.1 Ornithinimicrobium sp.
GACAACTGCGTTTGGAGCGAGTCGTTCTTGCCGGGGTATGGGGTACGGGGACGGCCGAAGACGCGGAGAACTCCCTGCACGAACTCTCCGCCCTGGCCGAGACGGCCGGGTCGACCGTCGCGGCAGCGGTGTTGCAGCGGCGCCCCAAGCCCGACCCGGCGACCTACCTCGGCTCTGGTAAGGCTCAAGAACTGCGTGACATCGTCCAGGCCGAGGGCGCTGACACGGTGATCTGCGACGACGAGCTCGCACCCTCGCAGCGGCGCGCCCTGGAAGACGTTGTCAAGGTCAAGGTGATCGATCGCACTGCGCTCATTTTGGACATCTTCGCCCAACACGCGAAGTCTCGTGAAGGCCGAGCGCAGGTCGAGCTCGCGCAACTTCAGTACCTGCTGCCGCGACTGCGTGGTTGGGGTGAGTCGATGTCCCGGCAGGCCGGTGGTCGGGTCGCCGGTGGTGAGGGCATCGGCTCGCGTGGACCCGGTGAAACGAAGATCGAGCTAGATCGTCGGCGCATCAATACCCGTATTGCCAAACTGCGCCGCGACATCGCCCGGATGAAGGTCACCCGTGACACCAAGCGCTCGTCACGCAAGGAGGGGCAGGTGTCCAGCGTGGCCATCATTGGCTACACCAACGCAGGCAAGTCCTCGCTGCTCAACCGGCTGACGGGGGCTGGCGTGTTGGTGCAGGATCAGCTCTTCGCCACCCTCGACCCGACTGTTCGGCGTACGGAGACCGCCGACGGTCGTCCGTACACCTTGGTCGACACGGTCGGCTTCGTGCGGCAACTGCCACACCAACTCATCGAGGCCTTCCGCTCGACCTTGGAGGAGGCGGCCGACGCCGATGTCCTCTTGCATGTCGTCGATTGCTCACACGAAGATCCAGAGGGGCAGATCCGCGCCGTCCACGAGGTGCTGGCCGATGTTGGTGCCCATGACGTGCCGGAGCTGATTGCCTTCAACAAGGCCGACGCCGCCGACCCCGAGGTGCTCGAGCGGTTGCGACGCGGTTATCCCGACGCTGTGGTGGTCTCAGCGCGCAGTGGCGACGGAATGCCGTTGCTGGGCGAGGCTTTGGAGGCGGTTCTACCGCGACCCCACATCCTGGTGGATGTGTTGGTGCCCTATGACCGTGGAGACCTGGTCAGTCGCGTTCACGCCGAGGGTGAAGTTCTCGTCGAGGATCACACCGGCGAGGGCACCCGGCTGGAGGCCAAGGTGCTGGCTGACTTGCACGGCGCCCTGACGGAGTTCGCCTCCTCATCCCTCTAGCCTCAGCTCAGCGCGTTGCACCCGGCCAGCTGTGCAACAGTGTCGGTCGTGACAGCCGAGCAAGACCGCCTCTCCACATCCGATGACCCCAAGGCCCCATGGCGCAGCTGGGGACCGTATGTCTCCGCCCGGCAGTGGGGGACCGTGCGAGAGGACTACTCCGCCGACGGCAAAGCCTGGGAGCACTTTCCGTTCGAAGATGCGCATCGCCGGGCATACCGCTGGGGGGAGGACGGGCTGGCGGGCCTGTGCGACCTCGACGGCTACCTCAATGTCGGTGTGGCGCTGTGGAACGGACAGGACGACCGCATCAAGGAGCGCCTGTTCGGCCTGACCAATCCGCAGGGCAACCACGGTGAGGACGTCAAAGAGTACTGGTGGGCCACCGATGGCACGCCCACGCACAGTTTTGCCACGTGGCTCTATCGCTACCCGCAGGCAGCCTTTCCGTATGCCGACCTGA
>JBATUU010000339.1:0-4059 GCA_049671385.1 Ornithinimicrobium sp.
GGCATCAACCGGCTGACCAAGCACACCAAGGCTGGCCAGGCCCGCGGCGTCAACACCGGTGGCATGCAGATCACGGAGGCGCCGATTCACATCAGCAACGTGGCTGTCGTCGACCCTGAGACCAAGACACCTACTCGCGTCGGGGTTCGGGTCGAGCAGGTCACCGAGGACGAGCGCACGACGACGCAGCGCACGCGGTACGCCGTGCGCTCGGGGAAGGATCTGTGATGAGCACCGAAACTGTTGAAACGGCTGGGGTGGAAACCACCACCGCGACCGGCACAGTCGGCTCGCCGCGGCTGCGCACCCGCTACCGCGAAGAGATCGTGCCGGAACTGATTACCGAGTTCAGCTACGCCAACCCGATGCAAGTGCCCGGGGTCGTCAAGATCACGGTCAACATGGGAGTCGGCGAGGCCGCCCGCGACAGCAAGTTGATCGAGGGCGCTATTCGCGACTTGGCCACGATCACCGGCCAGAAGCCGGCAGTGACCAGGGCGCGCAAATCCATCGCGCAGTTCAAGCTGCGTGAAGGTATGCCCATCGGTGCCCACGTGACGCTGCGTGGAGACCGGATGTGGGAGTTCCTGGACCGGTTGCTGTCCCTTGCGCTTCCGCGTATCCGTGACTTCCGCGGACTCTCACCCAAGCAGTTCGATGGACGCGGCAACTACACCTTCGGTCTGAACGAGCAGTCGATGTTCCATGAGATCGACCAAGACAAGATCGATCGCGTGCGTGGTATGGACATCACCATCGTCACCACTGCGACAAATGATGATGAAGGTCGCGCGCTGCTGCGCCGACTCGGCTTCCCGTTCAAGGAGAACTGATCGTGGCCAAAACTGCACTGGTCAACAAGGCCAATCGCAAGCCCAAGTTCAAGGTGCGCGGCTACACCCGCTGCCAGCGCTGTGGGCGTCCGCACTCGGTGTACCGCAAGTTCGGCTTGTGCCGGATCTGCTTGCGGGAAATGGCTCATGCTGGGCAGTTGCCCGGTGTGACCAAGTCCAGCTGGTAACACCACTCAACCGACCCACCCACCACGTCATCCGACGTAGTACCAACGACATCGCAGGTCGATCGAACACCGCACCGGCTTCACCAGGTAGCGCGGCTCGATTGAAACCACGATGAGGAAGGGCGAGCAGCCCCATGACCATGACCGACCCGATTGCGGACATGCTGACCCGCATCCGCAACGCCAACTCGGCTCACAAGGACGACGTCCGTATGCCGTTTTCCAAGTTGAAGAGCCACATTGCTGAAATCCTCCAAGCCGAGGGCTATATCGGCGGCTGGTCCGTCGAGGACGCTCCCGTGGGTAAGACCTTGGCCATTGACTTGAAGTACGGACCCAACCGGGAGCGCTCCATTGCTGGAGTGCGCCGGGTGTCCAAGCCTGGGCTGCGTGTCTACGCCAAGTCCACCAACTTGCCTCGCGTGCTCGGCGGTCTGGGAGTGGCGATCATCTCCACTTCGACTGGCTTGTTGACCGACCGTCAGGCTCACCAGAAGGGCGTAGGTGGGGAAGTCCTCGCCTACGTCTGGTAGGAGGGAACGATATGTCGCGTATTGGACGACGTCCGATCACTGTGCCCGCAGGCGTAGATGTGGCGATCGAAGGCCAGCATGTTGCAGTCAAGGGCCCCAAGGGCGAGTTGGACCTGATGGTCCGCGAGCCGATCGCAGTAGAGCGGGAGGACGACGGCACGCTGGCTGTCAGCCGCCCCGACGACGGGCGCGACTCGCGCTCGCTGCACGGTCTGACCCGCAGCCTGATTGCCAACATGATCGAAGGTGTGACCAACGGCTACACCAAGAGGTTGGAGATCCACGGCACCGGTTACCGCGTGCTGGCCAAAGGCAGCGATCTGGAGTTCGCGCTTGGCTATAGCCACCCGGTGCCGGTCACGGCTCCTGATGGCATCACCTTCACGGTGACCAACCCCACCCGCTTGTCGGTCTCTGGGATTGACAAGCAGCAGGTGGGTGAGGTGGCCGCAAACATTCGCAAGTTGCGTCGCCCCGACCCCTACAAGGGCAAGGGTGTGCGCTACGAAGGCGAACGCATCCGCCGCAAGGTCGGAAAGGCTGGTAAGTAAGCCATGGCAATGATCGTTAAGCGAGCCAAGGGTAAGTCCGCGTCACGGTCTCGTCGTCACACGCGTCTTCGCAAGAAGATCAGCGGCACGGCGCAGCGTCCGCGTCTGGTGGTGAACCGGTCCTCACGGCACATGTTCGTGCAGGTGGTCGATGACAGTTCGAGCCGCACGCTGGCGAGCGCTTCCACGATGGAAGCCGACCTGCGTGCCAGTGATGACGACAAGACCGCGAAGGCAACGCGCGTCGGGTCTTTGATCGCCGAGCGCTCAAAAGCGGCCGGCATTGAGTCAGTGGTCTTCGACCGCGGAGGCAACCGGTATGCCGGTCGCGTCGCCGCGATCGCTGACGCCGCCCGTGAAGGCGGGTTGTCGCTGTGATGACGACGAGGTATCGCCAGATGAATCATGATCTTTTGAAGAGGAGCCTGTAAATGGCTGAGCAGCAGCAAGACGCAACCGCAGCCGCCGCCAGCGGCGCTGCCACCACGTCCGGCGCCGGCCAACAGGCTGCGGGCCGAGGTGCGGGCGGTAACAGTCGCGACGGTGCGGGCCGCGGCCGTGACGGAGGCCGTCGCGATTCGCGCGATGGTGGCCGCCGTGGCGGAGGCCGAGAGGACGACCGCAACCAGTACTTGGAGCGTGTCGTCACAATCAACCGTGTCTCCAAGGTCGTCAAGGGTGGCCGCCGGTTCAGCTTCACCGCACTCGTGGTGGTAGGCGACGGGGACGGCACTGTTGGAGTCGGCTACGGCAAGGCCAAGGAGGTTCCCGCCGCGATTTCCAAGGGCGTTGAGGAAGCGAAGAAGAACTTCTTCAGAGTTCCGCGGATCGCGGGCACCATCCCGCACCCGGTGCAGGGTGAAGCGGCCGCTGGAGTCGTCATGCTGCGTCCCGCCAGCCCTGGTACCGGTGTGATCGCCGGTGGGCCGGTGCGTGCGGTGTTGGAGTGTGCCGGGATCCACGACGTGCTGAGCAAGTCGTTGGGCTCGAACAACGCGATCAACATCGTGCACGCCGCTGTTCAGGCCCTTCGTGACCTGGAGCAGCCAGAGGCCGTCGCGGCGCGTCGTGGCAAGTCGCTGGAGGACGTTGCGCCTGCAGCCATGCTGCGTGCCCGTGCCGAGGCAGGTGCCCGATGAGCCAGCTGAAGGTCACCCAGACGCGCTCGGAGATCGGTGGCAAGCACATGCACCGGGAGACCCTGCGCTCGCTGGGTTTGAAGCGCATTGGCGACACCGTTATCAAAGAAGACCGTCCCGAGTTCCGCGGGATGGTGCGTGCGGTTGCCCATTTGGTGACCGTCGAGGAGGTTAACTGACCATGGCAGATTCGACTGAGAGCGGCAGCACCGCACCCGCTGCAGGCAAGGCCAGCAGCGCACTGAAGGTGCACCACCTGCGTCCGGCTCCTGGTGCCAAGACTGCAAAGACCCGGGTGGGTCGCGGTGAGGCGAGCAAGGGTAAGACTGCCGGCCGTGGCACCAAGGGCACCAAAGCCCGATACCAGGTGCCGGCCGGCTTCGAAGGCGGCCAGACGCCGATGCACATGCGTCTTCCGAAGCTGCGCGGTTTCACCAACCCCTTCACCACGACATACCAGGTGGTCAATGTCGCTCAGTTGGGGACGCTGTTCCCCGATGGTGGCGAGGTCACTGTGGCCGATCTGGTCGCAAGAGGGGCCGTGCGCAAGGGCCACCCGGTGAAGATCCTGGGCTCCGGTGAGATATCGGTCGCGGTCTCGGTCACCGCCGACACGTTCTCCGCGTCGGCAAAGTCCAAGATCGAAGCAGCAGGCGGCTCGGCACACCCGACCGCGAGCTGATCATCGCTCACCTGTCGTTGCCCCGGACGCCCATGCGGCGTTCCGGGGCTTCGGCGTCCATCCCCGGGTGCTATCGTCGACCGAATCTGAGCCCAGAACGCACCAGTGACGCATCACTGGGACCATCGAGGAG
>JBATUU010000340.1:0-1821 GCA_049671385.1 Ornithinimicrobium sp.
GGGCACAGATGGCCTCTTGGTTGACACCGACGGGGACGGCCTCACGGATGCCTTCGAGGTGGAGGCCGGCACCGACCCGTTGGCCTTGGGTTTGACTGACCCGAGCGATCAGGTCGACACGGACGCGCTGGAGGTGAGGGGAGCAGATCCAGATTTCGGTGTGGGCTGAGGTGATGAGCGGCGTCAAGACGTATCACCGGACTACACAGCAGTTCCATCCTGTCGACCAGCCGCTACTGAGGTGGTGCATTGATGCAAGACGCAGCGGATCGATTCGCTGATCCTGGGCCGGCGGCGTCCGGACTGCCCCGTGGCCGGTTGCACCGCGCGATCTCGAGCTCGTCCGCACTCAGGATTTGCTTAGTAGTCGCCCCCGCTGGGTCCGGGAAGACCACCTTGCTGAAGCACATTGCGGCAACCGCTCAATGCCCGGTGGCGTGGCTTCATGCCAGAGCCGAGGACCGATCCGAAGAAGACGTGGTCCCGCGCCTGGCAGATGCCGTGGCCCACGCGGGCCTGTCCGAAGCCGGGCATGTAGGCGACGCGGGCGATCTCCTCACCGCGCTCGATACGGCACGAACCCCGCTGCTGGTGGCCATCGACGACTGGCATGAGCTTGCTGCTAGTGACGCCGAAGCCGCACTCGCACGGTTGATCCTTCATGCTCCCGCCCACGTACGATTTGTGGTTGCGACCCGCCGGCCCCCGGCATTTGATGTGTCTCGGCTCCTGGCGTGCGGCGAGGTCCTTCAACTCGACGCCGACGACCTCCGCTTTCGCAGTTGGGAGGTCGAAGATCTCTTCCGCAGCGTGTATGGCGAGCCCCTCTCGCCGGAGGCCGCCGCGATGCTGAGCCGCCGTTTGGGAGGGTGGGCCGCGGGGCTCCAGCTGTTTCACCTGTCCGTCCGCGACCGCAGCCGGACCGAGCGAGAAGCGAGCGTTGCCGGGTTGACCGGTCAGTGCAAATTGATTCGTTCCTACCTGTCCCGCAATGTTGTCAACGCTCTTCCCCCGCAACGACGAGCTTTTCTGGTCCGAACCAGCGTTCTGGGAGTCCTGACTGGGTCATTGTGCGATGCCTTGCTGGGCAGAACAGATAGCGAGTCAGTGTTGCGCGACTTGGAGCGAGAGCACTTCTTCACCACCTCGGAGGACGGACGGACCTACGCCTACCATCAGGTGCTTCGCGACCATCTAGAGGTCACCCTGGCCGAAGAAATCAGCGATCAGGAGCGTGTCGCCCTCCTTCATACAGCCGGGAACCTGCTGGAGAAGGCCGGACACGTTCAGGCCAGCGCCCGCGCCTTCGCCCAAGCCGGCGACTGGGCCTCGGTAGGTCGAGTTATCCAGCAAAGCCGGAGCCTGGTGTCGCTGGACTCCGATCTGTCGGCCGCCTTTTTCGAGTCGGCTCCCGTAGCAGCCGATGATCCGTGGTTGGCGTTGGCGCGTGCCCGCCGACTTCTCCAGCGCGGTTCGATCACTGATGCGGTCGCTGCATTTCGGCTTGCGGAGTCACTGCACGACGACCCCGACGCTCGTCAGCGCTGTGCCGTCGAGCGCGCGATGGCCGCGGTCCTGCTTCCTCGACCGGGCGATCACATGCCGCCTCAGACGGAGGTGCATGGGTTCCTCGCGAGTACGCGGGGTATGACCCAGCGCCTTCCGCCGAGCGAGGGCACATTTCCGCTCTCCTCAGCTAGCGAGGAGTTGCTACAGGGCCTGAGTCATCTTCTTCAAGGCGCATGGGATCGGGCAGAGAAGCGGCTTCTGCGGTCTATGGCTCTTTCCCCTGCTCGGTCCTGGCAGCGGTTGGTCCTGGGT
>JBATUU010000341.1:0-22959 GCA_049671385.1 Ornithinimicrobium sp.
GAGCGTCGAGGGGATCCGGCGAATCCCGTTCACGCTCGACCCGCCCCGGACCGATATCGGCCTTCGGCGCGCAGTCGACCGCTTCCCGTTCGTACCTGATGACCCCGAGGCGCTCGCGCTGGACTGCTACGAGGCCTACAGCATCCAGGTGTCCGGGTTGGAGCGACGGCTCAGCGCGATCGGTCAACCTGCGGTGGTCATCGGGGTCTCCGGTGGTTTGGACTCCACCCACGCTCTGCTGGTCGCGGCGCGCGCAATGGACCGCCTCGCTCGCCCGCGCAGCGACATCCTTGCCTTCACGTTGCCGGGCTTCGCCACGTCGACGCATACCAAGAACAACGCGATCGCCGTGAGCCAGGCACTCGGTGTGACCTTTGAGGAGATCGACATCCGGCCGGCCGCGCAGCAGATGCTGGCCGACATGGGCCACCCGTTTGCATCCGGCGAACCGGTCTATGACGTGACGTTTGAGAACGTGCAGGCGGGCTTGCGCACCGACTACCTGTTCCGCTTGGCCAACGCCCGCGGCGGCGTCGTGCTCGGCACCGGTGACCTGTCTGAGTTGGCGCTGGGGTGGTGCACCTATGGCGTGGGTGACCACATGTCGCATTACACCGTGAACTCCGGGGTGCCAAAGACTCTGATCCAACATCTCATTCGGTGGGTGATCTCCTCGCGGACCTTCGATGAGTCAGTCGGCGAGGTGTTGCAGTCCATCGTGGACACCGAGATCACGCCGGAGCTGGTGCCCGCCGGTGAGTCCGGGCTGCAAAGCACACAGGAGCAGATCGGGCCGTATGAGTTGCAGGACTTCAACCTTCACTACGTGTTGAGGTATGGGTTCGCGCCCAGCCGGATCGCGTTCTTGGCGTGGCATGCGTGGCACGATGCCGCGCTCGGGACGTGGCCTCCTGGCTTCCCGGAGGATGAGCGGCGAGCGTATGACCTGGCCGCAATCGGCGACTGGTTGCGGTTGTTCCTGCGGCGCTTCTTCGGGTTCAGCCAGTTCAAGCGCTCGGCGCTGCCCAATGGACCGAAGGTGTCGACGGGCGGGGCGGTGTCGCCGCGAGGTGACTGGCGAGCACCATCTGACGGCACCGCGACGGTGTGGCTGGCCGAGTTGGACGCCCACGTGCCGAGCGGCACTGCGAACACCCCTGGGAGCGAGGACACTCACCGGGCCGACCGCACTGAAACCGGCGGAGCCGCTGAAGCTGGCTAGGCGGCGTCACAGACGACTAGGCAGGGGGCAAGTCCGAGGTTGCGCGGTCGTAGGCAGCGGCCAAGGCCTTCAGGTCCGTCCGGTACGTGGCGATCCGACACCCTTTGCCGTTGGGCTCGACGACGATGCCCTCGCTCATCCAGTGCTCGCGGGCTCGACCGATCAGGTCCCCACCCGGCTCCCCCTTCGCGTTGACGACGCGCCACCACGGCACGCCCGAGCCGTATGTGGACAACACGCGACCGACATACCGAGGCCCGATCCCGACAATCTCACCAATGTCGCCATACGACGCGACACGGCCACACGGGATGCGCTCGACAACTCGCAGCACCCTTTCGGCGAGTACGTCGTCCACGCTCACAACGTACTGTGCGGTGGCTTAGTCTCACCCCATGACTTCTCTGGTGGTGCGCCCTTGGCGCCTCGACGACGCGGAGTCTTTGCTGGTCGCGTGCGGTTCGGACGACATCGAACTGCCGGGTGGCCCGTTGCGCACCATGGAGCAGGCGGAGCAATGGATTGCCGATCTTTCGGTGGCCCAGGCCGTTGGCCGTGCGCAATCGTGGGCGATAACGGTCGATGACCTCCCGGTCGGTGGCGTCGCCCTGCGCCGCATCGATCACGCCCACCAGAGCGCGGAGATCTCCTACTGGTTGGCCGAGTTCACCCGTGGCTTAGGGCTGGCCGCGCGGGCCACCGCAGCGGTAGCGGCCTACGGCTTCAACGAGGGACAGCTGTTCCGTATCGAACTCGCGTTTCGCGCCACGCACCCCAAATCACGAGCGGTCGCAGAGCGGGTTGGCTTTACGGCCGAAGGCATCCACCGGGCCAAGATGCTTCTCGAGGGTGAACGTGTAAACGTTGAGACCTACGCGCGCCTGGCAAGCGACCCGCCGCCGGACATCGAGCCACTTGGGCTGAGATAGGCGCGGGTGGATGCCCTCTGGTGATGTGCTCTGACCAGGCCTGCGCGTCGGGGCCTAGGCTGACTCGATGAGCGACCTGAGGATCGGCTATGCCGCGATGCTGGAACAGTTCGGCCCCCGAGAGGCGGTCGAGCTCACGGCATATGCCGAGAGCAAGGGCTTCTCCGGGTGTATGGCTGCCGATCACTTCCAACCGTGGGTGCCGGCCCAAGGTCAGTCCGCATTCGTCTGGAACGTGCTGGCCGCTGTGGGTGAGCACACCAGCGGCGACCTTGGCCCCGGTGTGGTCTGCCCGAGCTTTCGAATGCACCCGGCCCTGGTCGCTCAGGCTGCCGCCACGCTAGAGGCGCTGAATCCGGGTCGATCATGGCTGGGACTGGGCGCTGGCGAAGCGTTGAACGAGCATGTCATCGCCGGGTATTGGCCAGAGGCCGGTGCTCGATCACGACGGATGTTCGAGGCGATTGACGTCATCAACATGCTCTATGCAGCCAGTGCCGAGGGCAAGGACGTCAAGCATCACGGCGAGTTCTTCGACATGGAGACGACGCGGATATGGACGATGCCCGCTGCGCCGCCACCGATCCTGGTAGCAACAGCCGGGCCGATCAACGCCAAAAAAACGGGCAAGTATGCCGACGGCATCATCACGGTCGGCGCGCCACCGGAGAAGATCGAGGGCCTCTTTGAGCGTTTCGAGGCCGGCGCGCGCGAGGTGGGCAAGGATCCGTCGACCATGCCGAAGGTGCTGCAGGTGCATCTGTCGTGGGCCGCAACCGACGAGGAGGCATTGGCGAACGCCATGACGCAGTGGCCCAACGGCGGCATGAAATTCGCAAAGGCCGACATCCGCTCCCCGCACGACTTCGCCGCGATCGCCAAGCTTGTGCGTCCTGAAGACTTTGAAGGTCGAATGGTGATCTCCGCCGACCTCGATGACCACGTGAAGCACCTGCAAAGGTATGTCGATCTCGGCTTCGACCGGATCTATCTGCACAACGTCGGGCGCAACCAACGCGAGTGGATCGATGTGTTCGGGGCACAGGTACTGCCTCGACTGAAGCGATGAACTGCGCGGCAGTTGTTGTGGCACTAGCGTGTCTAGGCGGTCAGGATGGCTCACTCCTCTAAAATGTGATTTCCCCCCGATCGCCGGGACCAGTCTGACGGAGTGAGTAGGACTCATGAAGCTTTTCGTGCATATCGGCAGTCACAAGACCGGCACGACCGCGATCCAGCACTACTCTGCAGCCCACCGCGAGGAGCTCAGCGATCAGGGACTGCTCTACCCGAGTTTCGAGAAGTTGGGACGCCGGCCGGGCAGATCGCACCTGGCCTTGGTCAGCGGACTCCAAGGTCTCCGCCGGCCGAACGTACCCTCTTTTGAAGAATCGCTCTCATTCCTGCACATGACCCGAGATGAGGCCATCGCCCGAGGAAACAACATCCTGTTCTCCGCGGAGAACATCTTCCGCTTGAAGGCGCGGTCACGGAGCCGCCTTTTCGAGCTGTTGCTTGGGAGCTTCCCTGATTTCGAGGTCGTCCCGGTGGTCGCGCTCCGGCGTCAGGACAACTTGGCCGACTCCCTTTATCGCAACAGCATTCGCTCAGAAGCCGACCTGTCTCGCAATCCTGCCACCTGGCCTGACTTCTTGGCCGAGCAGATGCCCCTGTTCGATTACTCAAGGATCCTTCAGGACGCTCAACTGGCATTCGGTCGCAGACCGGTGGTGTTGGCCTATGCCGGTCACCTGAGAAAAAACACGGTTCCGAGCTTCTTTGAGCGGCTCGGCGTCGATGTTCAAGACCCGGCCGACTCAGTTCGCCGGGTCAATGCCAGCTATGACTTCCTCGACTGCCAAGTCAAGAGACACCTGGCAGAGACCGGTGGAACCGATCGACTCTTTCGGTTATTGGAGCGATTCGTCAAAAATCATCCGCTACGCAGCCGCTATTCGTTCTTTTCTGAGACGTTCAGACCAGCGTTTTTGTCTCAGTTCCGAGCCGGGAACGCTCAACTCGTGGCTGACTTTCCGGAGTTGGAAAGTGTCTTGGCCGACAACATCCCCGCCGATTTCCCCGTGGCTGGTGACGGCGAAGCAGCCCAGGACGTCGGCAGGCGTTGGGCGGACTACGCGAAGTTCGTGGCCGAGCTTGGATTCCACGAGCAACTCCCCCGACCCAGCCACCGGCAGGATTGCGTAGAAACCTTCAAGGCACGACAAGCCGTCGAAGACGCTGAAGTCCTAGCCTCAGCCTGGACCGACTCTGCTCGCAAGACGGCCACGCTTTCCTAGTCGGAGCTCTCGTCAACCGACGGCGCCGCCCGCCTCGAGAGGCTCGACGGCAACGTGAGCAGGTCCCACCGAGCCGTACCCAGGGACACTCCCTACGCCAGGATGATCAGTCGATGACAGGACATCACAGACGATCATTCTGTCGCCGATTGCGTGACGCGAAGAAACCAACGATGTCCGAATTGCGCTTGGCCAAGGCAAGTGATCACGCCGGGGTGGCCGAGTGAAGGGGAACAGGCTCAACTCTCTGCGTCCGGGAGATATTCAACGCACCGGCGGAAAGTTGAGTAGAAGACGCCCAAGAGATGATGTGGCCGATGCACTTTGCCTCCACCGTGCACGAAGACAAATCGACCCAGTGCTGGGGTTACGGTCCGTGGGCCCCGATCCTGACTGATTAACCGTTCTGCCCGTCGTCATTCTCGGGACCGCGATCCCAGGCCTCATCCTCGGCATCCCACTTCTCATTGCGAGCCTGCGCCTTCTCCAGCGCTCCCTCGGCCTCTTCGCGAGACTCATAGGGGCCGAGCAGGTTCACATTGCGAGCCCGATCGGGGTCGTCATGCTCCTCCACGGACTTCGTCTCCACATTGAAGTAGAACTGCATCTCACCCTCCGATTGCTTACTCGCTGCGCCGTCACCCGGCCTTAGACTCCACCGTATGTCGCCCGCCACCACCCTGCTCAGTCCCGGGCGGATCAGCCCGCGCCGCCTCGTTCCCTCCAGCATCGCGCGTCCGGAGTATGTCGGCCGCGCCGGTCCCGCGCCGCAGGCTGGCTCAGAGGTCAAAGACTCCGAGACGATCGAGGCGATGCGCACGGCTGGACGCCTCGCTGCTCAGGCACTGGCCGAGTGCGGGAGGGCCATCGCCCCCGGTGTCACTACCGACCAGATCGATCGGGTGGGCCATGAGTTTCTGCTCGACCACGGTGCCTATCCCTCGACCTTGGGCTACAAGGGCTTTCCCAAATCGCTGTGCACCTCGGTGAACGAGGTCATTTGCCACGGCATACCGGATGATCGCCCGCTGGTCGAGGGCGACATCTGTAAGGTCGACATCACCGCCTACATCGATGGGGTGCATGGCGACAACTGCGCCACCTTCGCTGTCGGTGAAGTCGACGAGGAGTCGCGACTGTTGATCGAACGCACTCACGAGGCGCTCATACGGGGCATCAAGGCCGCCAAGCCGGGGCGCGCCGTGAACGTCATCGGTCGAGTTATCGAGTCCTACGCCCGGCGCTTCGGGTACGCGGTCGTGCGCGATTACACCGGTCATGGGGTGGGCCCAACCTTTCACTCCGGTCTAGTGATCCCGCACTACGACGCCCCCGAGCACGACATCTTGATCGAGGAGGGGATGACCTTCACGATCGAGCCGATGCTGAACCTGGGCACGCTCGACTGGCATGAATGGGACGACGGGTGGACCATCGTCACAGCAGATGGACGCCGTTCAGCACAGTTTGAGCACACGTTGCTCATCACCGCAGACGGTGCGGAGGTCTTGACGCTGCCCTAACCCCCATCAACGATGGGGCTGCATACGCACAGCATCAGCGAGTAAGTGCGAGCAACACAACCGACTAACCACCGAAACTCGGGAGCGGACATGGCCAAGGACTACGTGCTGGGGATCGACATCGGGGGCAGCGGGATCAAGGGTGCTCCGGTGGATCTGGAGGCCGGCGAGTTCGCCACGGACCGGGAGCGTATCGACACTCCCGATGAGTCCACACCGGAGAACGTCGCGGAGATCGTGGCGGAGATCGTCGACGGATTCTCCTCCGAGGTGTCGAAGAAGGCCCCTGTCGGCATCACGATCCCGGCGGTCGTGCACCACGGCACCGTCCGCAGCGCCGCGAACATCGACCCGTCCTGGATCGGCACCGAAGCAGAGTCTTTGTTCAGCGACGCGATCAAGCGTTCGGTGATCGTCGTGAACGACGCCGACGCGGCTGGCGCCGCGGAGATGCACTTCGGCGCGGGTCGCGGCAACGATGGCACCGTCATCGTCGCTACGTTGGGCACCGGCATCGGGACCGCCATGTTCCTCGGCGGCGAGCTGATCCCGAACACCGAGCTCGGTCACCTCGATCTCGGCGAGCACCTGGACGTCGAGACATGGGCGGCCAACAGCGCGCGCAAGGACGAGGACCTGTCCTGGGAGGACTGGGCCAGCCGGCTGCAGACATACTTCAGCCACCTCGAGGACCTGTTCTGGCCCGACCTGATCATTGTCGGGGGTGGGGTGTCCAAGAAGGCCGAGAAGTACCTGCCGCTGTTGCATCTGCGGGCGCCGATCGTCGCCGCTCAGCTGCAGAACGACGCCGGGATCATCGGCGCCGGGTGGCTCGCAAGTCATCACCGCTCCTAGCCAACTCGCCACGTCCCCACCGGCCCTCATGGACCACCCTTTTCACGGATGACCGCCTCCTAAGGCGCACTTTTCCACACAGGCCAATCAATCTTCTCGTCATCCACACATTCGGCACATCGGGGTCGATGGCGGCACGCGCGGTCTCAGCCGGACCCGTGAATCCTGACCTTCGAGACCTCCTCGACCATAGCCACCACGTCGTGACCTGCACCCAGGCTGCAGAGGTGGGTGTCGGCTCAGATGAGCTGTCCCGGCACGTCTCTGCGGGAGCGCTTGTCCGCTTGCGCGCTCCGGCGCCGTAGGCGGTCCTCGACTGCGGGCTTACCAGGAGGTGTGCCGTGGGCGTCCCTCGTCGTAGCCGGATGCACCCTGTATGCCAATCACCGCGCGCTCGTGGAAGGCGGCGACGTCGGTGGCTCCGGCATATGTGAAGGCACTGCGGACGCCGGAGAATATCTGGTCGACCAAGTCTTCGACACCACTGCGCTCCGGGTCCAAGTACATTTTCGAGGAGGAGATGCCCTCCTCGAACAGAGCCGACCGAGCCCGGTCGAAGGCCGAGAGACGCTGGGTGCGCTGCCGCACGGCGCGAGCTGAGGCCATGCCAAAACTCTCCTTGTAGAGCAGACCATCGCCGTCACGCATCAGGTCACCCGGCGATTCATGGGTGCCGGCAAACCAGGAGCCCACCATGACCGATCCGGCCCCGGCAGCGAGCGCCAGGGCCACATCGCGCGGGTGCTTCACTCCCCCGTCCGCCCAGACGCTGGCGCCAGCCTCGCGCGCGGCACGCGCACATTCCAACACGGCCGAGAACTGGGGACGGCCCACTCCGGTCATCATCCGAGTGGTGCACATCGCCCCAGGACCGACGCCCACCTTGATGATGTCGGCCCCGGCAGCCGCCAACTCCGCTGCTCCGGCAGCCGAGACGACATTTCCAGCCACCACGGGCACCCACACCCCGGTGTGCTGCTGATGGGTGTCACGAGCTGCCACCACCGATGGCAAGACCTGGATCATCTTGTCCTGATGCCCGTGCGCTGTGTCGACGACCAGCACGTCTACACCCGCGCCGAGCAGCGCCCCCGCTCGGGCCGCGACGTCACCATTGATCCCGACTGCCCCGCCCACGCGCAAGGCGCCGGAGCCATCAAGGGCCGGCTCATAGATCGCCGAGCGCACGAGCCCTTTGGAGGTCACCACCCCGAGCAGGTCCTCGCCCTGGAGCACCGGCGCAAACGTGACGTGGCCCGCAACCATCTGCTGGTACGCAGTGCGCCCATCGGTCTGCGGGTCGACCACCACGTCGAGCTCGCTCATCACGTCCTCGACCTGGGCGAAGCGGTCCACTCCGGCGCAGTCCTGCTCAGTGATGACACCGACCGCGCGCGACCCCCGGACTACCACGGCGCTAGCGTGGCTGCGCTTGCCGATCACGGCCAGTAGGTCACTGATCGGCGCGTCGGGCTCAATGGTGATCGGGGTCTCGAAGACCGGGTGCGCCGCCTTCACCGCTGCGACGCTGGCCTCGACGCGGTCCACCGGGATGTCCTGCGGCAGAATCGCCACGCCACCGCGGCGCGCCACCGTCTCGGCCATCCGCCGCCCGGCGACGGCGGTCATGTTGGCCACCACCAGCGGGATCGTGGTGCCGGTGCCGTCATTGGTGCGCAGGTCGACATCGAGCCGAGAAGTGACTCCTGAGCGAGAGGGCACCATGAAGACGTCGCTGTAGGTCAGGTCATGCGTCGGCACGAGGCCGTTGAGGAACTCCACGACCGGCAATCGTACTCATGGACATAGCCCCACGGCTCGTTGGCGACCTACGGTGAGCATATGAAGATCACTCACCTTGGCCACTCATGTCTGCTGATCGAGATGGCGGGCGTACGGCTACTCATCGACCCGGGCTCGTTCTCCGATGTGTCTGGGGTCAGGGACCTCAACGCCATCCTGGTGACGCATACCCACCCCGATCACCTAGACCCCCCATCGATCCCACCGCTGCTGCGGGACAACCCTGGTGTCCAGGTATGGCTCGAGGGTGAAGCGGCGGATCGGCTCGTGAACAATGAGCCGCAGCTGAAGCAACACACATCGAGGTTGACCTCTGGTGAGGTGCTGCACTTCGGAGATGTCGCCGTGACGCCGGTCGGCGATCAACACGCATTGATCCACGACTACGTGCCGCGACCCGACAACATCGGGTTGGTCATCAGCGCACCGCAGGAGCCGAGGCTCTTCCATCCCGGCGACGCCCTGGACGCCGAGCACGAGGCGCTGGAGGCTGTGGACGTTCTATGCGTCCCGATCAATGCCCCGTGGGCTCGAGTGTCCGACACCGTGGCGTTCGTGCGCCGGATCGCCCCCAGACGCGTGGTGCCCATCCATGACGGACTGTTGAACGACTCTGGTCGGGCCATGTACGTGGGCCACATCGGCACCTTCGGGTCCGATGACGGCGTCGACGTGCTCGATCTGAAGAACGCCGGTGAACAGACAATCGAGGTCGAATCCTAGGGTCGCTCAGGCACGTCAGCCGACCCCGGCCGCACCGAAGACCAGGCCGAGCAGGTACGTCACCGAAGCTGCGCCATACCCGATGGCCAACTGACGTAGCGCCCTGCCGGTGGCCGATGCCCCGGACAGCAACCCGACCGTGGCCCCGGTAGCCAGCAATGCGGCCCCGACCAACGCGACCGCTGCGAGCATGGCAGCGCTCGATCCCAGGCCGACGACGTAGGGCATGATCGGGATGAGCGCGCCACTGGCAAAGAAGAAGAAACTCGAGATAGCAGCGCCCCAGGCCTGGCCAACGACATGATTGGTCTCGGCGTCCGACGGGTCCTCCTCGGGTGCAGGCGTCGTTGGCTGCACCGCGCCGTTGAGGCCCTGCGCGCGTTGTCCTGCATCAGAGCCACTCATTCCTCGTGCTCGATAGATCAAGGCGATCTGGTCATCTGGCAACCCGGTGGAGGCCAACTGCTGCACGGTTGTCGCCTTGAGCCGGGAGGCCTGCAACAACTCCCGCGCCGACCGGACCGAAATGTACTCCCCAGCCGCCATAGACAAGGCCCCAGCCAGTAGCCCCGCCACACCGGCAGCCAACACCACCCCTGCCGACACCCCGGTCGCGCTCATGCCTACAACGAGAGCCAAGTTGGATACGAGTCCGTCGTTAGCTCCGAAGACAGCCGCCCGGAAGTTGCCTGAGTAGCGTTGCCGGCTCGTTGCAGCAAGGCCCCGCAGGACCTCCGCGCGCAACATGATGGTGCTTGCGACGTGGCCAGTCTCATCAGGAATGCTCGCAAGTTCTCCGGATGAGGCGCTCGCAGCCGCTCGGGACTGTTCGGCCTCGAAGGCGATGAGCACGGGTACGAACGATCTGCGGGCAACCGTCGCCAAGAGCCGATGCCGAGCGGGGGCCAATCGATCGGCAGTAGCCGCCTCTGCGGCCAGGAGGGCCACATTGGCCTCAGCTGCGGTCAGCAACTGCTGCAGCACTTCGCGCTCGTGCTCATGAGTGGCTGCAGCGGCGAGCTCTCTCAAGACCATGGCCGCTCCACTCTCAGCACTGAGGCAGGCAAGCACGGACTGAGCAGAACGTTCGGAGGCAGGCGCCTGGTCCATACCGCAGAATCTAGACAGATCGGCCGAGCGCGACTAGCAAGCGCAGGCTGTGCTAACCCGAGCCGGCTGGGGTCTGCTGTCGATCAGTGCGCGTTCCGTCCAGGTCGATGACGACGGCGGCGTCCGGTGCCATGCCACTGGCCTTTCGGCGCAGCAGACCGCTGATCTTTCCAGCCGCATTGATGGCCCGAACCTGCCAGCCGTATTTGGTGTGGATAGCGGCGCGCACGTCGCTGAATGCGGGGTCGGCGTCGCTGACGACACGCGCCGTGGCGCGCGTTGGTTGTGTGCCAATGGTGATGTCGCCGCGTGCGTTGCACGGCTGAAGCGTCACCGACGGGGTGTGCCCCAGTCGCTTGACTTTGCCGGAGGTACCGCCCGTGGTGAAGCCAGCCCGCCCGCGACTCAGGGGCGCGATCCACACCGGGGACGTGACCGGCTCCCCAGTGCGGCGGTATGTCGTGAAGGCGATGTACCTTTCCTCCCACAATTCCATAGCAGAAGACTAGTCCCGGGCAGTGTCGCGCTGTGAGTGATTACGTGTGGGGCGTCCCGGCAGCGCCCAGGGGGCGTTGGACGTGGCGGCTGGCTCAGGCGTTCGCCTGTGCGTTGAGCGCAGCTCGCAGTGTCCTGGTTGCCCGAGCGTGCAGTTGGCTGACCCTTGACTCGGTCACAGAGAGCACCTCTCCAACTTCGGCCAAAGAAAGTCCCTCGAAGTAATACAAAGTGATCACCACAGCATCACGTTCGGGAAGGTCACACACCAACGCTGTCAGCAACGCACGGCGATCTTCATCTGTCAGGTCCTGCCCGTTGGAGAGGATGTCATCTCGCTGTGGGAATTCATCTAGTTCGAACAAATGCCCAACGGGCACTTGCGTTCGTGCCACCTGATCGGTGTCCCGTTGGCGGTCACGCACACTCCTCGGCGCCCAATCGGCGGCGCGCAGACTGTCGATCATGGCGCCTCGGATCCGCTGGACGGCATAGGTCTCGAACCGGATCCCACGTGCAGGGTCATACTTATCGATGACCTTCATCAAGCCGATGTTCCCCTCCGAGATGAGGTCGGCCTTGTCGACCGAGGACGGCAACCTCGCCGCCATCCTGCCCGCAAGATGGGTGACTAGCGGCGTGTAATGCACGACCAAATGGTTGCGGGTATCCAGTTCACGGTTATCCAGGTAGTCAAGCCACAGCATGTCGGCGTCATGCTCGGGAGTGACATGCTCCATTCACGCCCCCAGCACCTGGAGGGCAATCGACGGGTTGGCGCTGTACCTGACGACGAGTTCCCCGGTGGCCTCTCCAATGCGGGCATGCAACGCCCGGCGATACTCGGTCAATGCCGCTTCAGTTGCACGAAGCGAACTCACCGCAAGCGCACCCCCGGCTTCATCACCTGGACGCACATCGTCACACCACGTGTCGGCCAGGAGGGGCAGAGCGGGCAACGGCTCTTCAGAAGAAATGTCCATCAAGGCGTCACGAACACGTCCCGAAGCAGTGTCTGAGAGGACTCTGGTGACTTGCTCCAAACTGGGCCCACTCTCGGATCCTGCCCCTGCCTCCAATACTTCCAGGCGGACATGGACAAGCCGCCGCCAGTACGAGATTCGCTCCTCTTCGGCGCGAAGCCGCGCACGGTAGTGGCGCAAAGTGGCCAGCGAGAGATCAACGAGGTGCTGGGAACCGTTGGTGCTTTTGGGGATCCGGCGACGCTCTCCCTGGGCGCGGGTTGCCGGAACACTGCGGAAGCCAGGATTTTCCGCGCGACGAAGGGCAGAGGAATGTAGACCTTGCATTCTTTTAATACTCCGAACATGAGGCAACAAGGATGGCGTCGCTGGCTTTCAGATCACCTTTGCTGCCAGAATTATCATGACACACGCTATTTGCCGTCGCGCGCACAATTCGGTCATTTCTTTACCATGAAAAGATAAAAAAAGGACAAATCCCACGTGGCGTAGCATCTCGCACGATGGCCTACTCAGTCGCCCGTTGGCGACTGGCCAAGCACACCAAAAGGGGCCCCGGCGTCCAATTTTTGTGCTGCGCAATGACTCCGCCCGGCACGGACGCAGGTCGAGCGACGAGATCCATCCGCCACAGACAGGCCGGTGCACTGAGGGACCTTTATCGCTCGTCAGAGGCCTTCGTGCAGATCCTATGCGGGATGATCACCCTGGCTGCCCCTGCCGGAGCTCAACTCCGACCTGCCTCCCTCGACCGCATCATCCTGCACGGTTCGATGGCAGGGACTCCGAGACTGTGACGCCCTGCTGATGATTCGAGCCGCACACGGCGCGGAAGATAATCGACGTGAAATGCCTACGGCTACTTCTCTTCTGTACTACTCAACTCGTCATACTGGTAAGTCGCTTCAAATGGTGGCCGAGACAGCCCCGGCGACGAGTCCGCATTCTCAGCGACAAAATCCCTACGCGCCTAGACTATTGCCGTATATATATCCATCCAACTGAATCCCTATGAACGACAATCGTGTTCAGAATTCTCGTCGACTTCCGCTTCGTTGCCAAGGTGAAGACTGAGTAGCTCTATTGCCCTTCGGCCTGAGTGAATCGGGACACCAAGGACATGACGGCTTTTGACATTTTGTCGCGCTCTGCCGGATTCACCAATGGCATCCCGGCGACACTGTTCAGCGACGCTTTTGTTGAGCGAGGTAACACAGCCTGGGCGGAAAGACCAACCGCGGCTTCCACATCAGCAATGGACACTCCTGCCGATCGGCTCGGCCGGTTGATGACCAGGTGCCTGGTTGCGTGCGGCAACTCGAGCCTGTCCAGCACCTGGAGTTGCTTGATAAGCCCACGCACTGAAGGGACATCCAGATTGGCCACGAAGACCAGGTCCGTGGTGTGTTTCAGAGCCGCGAGCGTCGGTGCGGTGATGCCGGGCGAGGTGTCCACCACCAGGTATCGGAAGTCCGACTTCAGCTCTTCCAGCGCGTGGTGCACCGTCTCGGCCGAGACTGAGTCACCTTCGGCCGGAGTAGCTGCCGCACACAGGGCTTGGAGCCCGCTCCCGTGCCGCGTCAGCAGGCTATGGCAATCGCTTGGCACCTCGTCGCTTCCGGCGCCTGCCGCGTCGACCAGCGTATGTCGTGGCTGCAGCCCCAACGCAGCGCCTACATCCCCGAACTGTAGATCAGTGTCTATGACTGCGGTGCCCTGTGGTGCGATGGCGGTGAGGCCAATGGCGAGGTTGACGGCAACTGTCGTCTTGCCGACTCCCCCCTTCGGCGAGGTGACAGTGATCACTCGACCGGTCACCGGTGATTGGCTGCGGGTGATCCCAGCACGAGCGTCCGCGGCCTCAGTCGCCTTCATGATTGCCCAGCGAATATCTCCGGCGCCAGAGTCGCGGGAGAGCAGATCGCGAATGCCCGCGCGCAAGGCGGGCAGCGCGAGGTCGTCCCGGTTGTCGGTGATGAGCAGCACGCTGACGGCTGGGAACTGCTGATCGAATCTACCGGCGAGCAACAGCGCGTCCTCCACCCTGCCATGTGGGGGGTCGAGGATGACCGTTCGAACTGGATCCGCCCCACCGGCGAGGTCGAGGACATCTCGCGGGAAGGGTGGCAACTGTTGTGGCGCGACCACCAGCACCTCGCCTTCGGCTGCTCCCTGAACTCGTCGGGCCAGGTCGGCTGAGGTACTCGCCAAAATCACGACGCTCATGACCGACCTACTAGGCAATCGGTTGAGGGCACGATTGGACGGTACTGCATCTCAGAAGTGTGCACCTTTCTCAGCTGGAGAAGGCAGCGATCATGTCCATGACCGCAGGTCCGAGCAGCACGATGAACAACACCGGAAGAATGCACAGCATCAGCGGGAAGACGACCTTGACCGGGATCTGCATGGCCTTTTCCTCGGCTCGCTGGCGTCGCTTGATCCTCATTTCAGCCGCTTGGGTACGAAGCGTTTCTGCCACCGATACGCCGTACGCGTCGGCCTGGACTACCGCGCGGATGAATCGGCGCAGATCCGGGGCGCCGGTGCGGTTTGCCAAGTCGCCGTATGCATCCCGCCGCGACCGGCCCACTGAAATGTCTTGGAGAGTGCGGACGAGTTCCTCCGAAAGGGGCCCTTTCCCGTTGCGTCCGGCACGATCCAGCGCCTGATCGAACCCCAGCCCTGCCTCCACCGCAATGGTCATTTGGTCGAGGGTGTCGGCAAGCTCCAGGCCGATCTGCTTGCTTCGCTCTTGTCCACGAGAGTGCAGGAGTAGTTCAGGCAGGAAGAAGGTGACGACGACAACAATCGCGGTCATCAGTAGGAAAGATGTGCCGGGTGCGGTTCGTAGGTAGAAGAATCCCGCCACAGCCGCCACGGCAGGAAGCATCAGCTTCGCGAGCAGCAAGCGCTCCATAGGCCAGGCTGGCGGCCTACCCGCCCGAGCAATCAATCGCTCCAGACGCTGCACCGACCCTCCCGGCACCAGCCGAAGCATCAGGGGGCTAGCCCCACCGCCCGTTGCGGTGGTGGCTCCGGTCGCATTCGGTGGACCGACCAGGCCACGGCTCAGGTTGCTCACGGTGCGTTGGCGGCCGTGATCAGGGCCCGCGAAGATCGCCATACTCAACAAGCCGACTGACACGCTGATCGCCCCAACCGCGGCCATCACATAAGTAGGCATTCGTGCTTCTCCTCTCAGGGGACAGGCTTGCTCTAGAACCGAAAACTGACGACCTTGCGCATCCACAAGGTCCCCACCAGCATCAGTGCGGTGGCTGCAGCGATCAGGGCATACCCGACAGGGCCCTCGACGAATTTGGCCATGTACGCAGGGTTGGACAATGAGAGGAACGCGCCAATGCCGAGAGGTAGGGCGATCAACACGTACGCGGACAACTTGCCTTCGGCGCTGAGTGCGATCACTTGTCGACGGATCTGGTTGCGTTCTCTAATCGTGTGCCCAACACCGTCCAAAACCCCGGCGAGGTCACCACCGACCTCACGGTTGATGGCAATGGCCTGGGACACCCAGACAAAGTCCTCGCTCGCCATCCGGTCAGCCGACTCATTCAGTGAGTCGGCCAATGATCGACCTACCCGTGTCTCGTTGATGATCCTGCCAAATTCGCCGGCAGTCGGGTCTTCAGCTTCCTGGGACACCGACGACAATGCCTGCAACAGACTGTGGCCTGCCCTCAGACTGCTGGCGAGCAGCTGCAGGGAATCGTCGATCTGGTCGGCGAATGCCGCCTGCCGGCGCTTGGTCAGCAGGGCCAGGTACGCCTTGACCCCCAACGGCACCGCTGCAGCCAGCGGTAATCCAAGCCACGGCCCAAAGATCAGCAACCCTAGTGCTGCGACGCCCAGGGTGCCGCCGATGACCAGCAACGCGAAGTCCTGGACGCGCACCTTCAACCCCGCCTTGTCCAGCACCTGCGCCACGGCATATCTCAAGCCGCGAGCGCGCATGATGCGATCGATCATTGTGGTGGTGAGGCTGGTGGAGCGCGACAGCAGGGTGGGTCCTTGCGCGACATCCGGGCGAAGCCGCGACATGGGTGTCCGCTCCCGCCCCGGTGCCAGAACGACAAACACGATGGCGAGGACCGCCAAGAAAAGCGAACCCACCCCGAGCAGCGGAGTCATCGTGCGTTGGGTTCTTGGGCCGGGGCGGCGAAGATACTGTCAGGAACAGTGATGCCCATATCGTCGAACTTGTCAGTGAACCGAGGACGTATGCCGGTCGAGACCGGTTTGCCCAGATATCTCCCGTGCTCGTCGAGGCCCGCGGAGTAGTCGAAGAGGAAGGCGTCTTGCAGCGTGACGGTTTGACCCTCCATGCCCTGAACCTCCGTCACATGGGTGACACGACGGCTGCCGTCTCGCATACGGGTCAATTGGACGATCACATCGACAGCCGAGGCGATCTGCTCACGGATAGCACGAAGGGGCAGATCCATCCCCGCCATCAACACCAAGGTTTCCAGTCGCGCAATGGCGTCACGGGGTGCATTGGCGTGCACCGTGGACAGGGACCCGTCATGGCCGGTGTTCATGGCCTGCAGCATGTCCAAGCTCTCGCCACCACGGCACTCGCCGACGACGATGCGATCGGGTCGCATTCGTAGCGAGTTCCGGACGAGATCGCGGATCGAGATCTCACCTCTGCCCTCGATATTCGGTGGGCGACTCTCCAGCCGTACGACGTGGTCCTGCTGGAGCTGAAGCTCCACAGCATCCTCGATCGTGACGATCCGCTCGTCGTCCGGAATATAGGAGGACAACACGTTCAGCAAAGTGGTCTTACCCGTTCCGGTTCCTCCCGAAACGATGATGTTGAGCCGCGCCTCGACGCACGCATGCAACAGGTCCGCCATCTCTGCCGAGAGGCTCCCAAATCTGATCAGGTCTTGCGCTGTCAGGGGATCCTTGGCGAACTTGCGGATGGTCAGCGTCGAGCCACTGAAAGCCAGCGGCGGTATGACCGCGTTGACCCTGGACCCATCCTGCAGGCGCGCGTCGACCACTGGAGAGGAATCATCGATGCGCCGACCCACCCGGGAGACGATGCGCTCGATCACGCCCCGCAACTGCGTCTCGGAGGTAAATCGCAGATCACTGCGGACGAGCTTGCCGTCCCGTTCGATATAGATCCGTTCCGGGCCGTTGACCATAATCTCGGTCACGCTCTCGTCGTTCAGTAACCGTTCCAACGGACCATGTCTGAGAACGTCGTCCTCTACATCGGTGATGAAGCGCGCCCGCTGGTCGGGACTCAGTGGGATCTTCTCGTCCTCCACCACATAGTTGAGCTCGCTGCGTACCAGCGTATGCAGCGCTGCCTCATCCAAGGATGCGTCGTTCAACCTGGTGCCGATGCGCTCAAAGAGCGCTGTGGTGGCTCGCTCCTTCAACTTGGTCATCGCGTTCTCCGTGCCCTCCGGCGGCGCGGGTTTGGTCTGGCTCGCTACCGGAGTCGAAGTCGTGGCCGCAGCGCGAGGCTTGGGAGGATCGGGCGTATCGGAACGACCTGCGGGGGCACCAGTTGGCGGGTCCACCTCTGGAGCGGGAGGGCGGGGCGGGGCTGGCTGAGCGACACGAGCGGAGGTGAGGCGATCTGCGAGGTTCATCTGGCCATCGCTTTCTCACCGCGGTGCCGCCCGGCGGGCCGGCCCGATGGACTCGAGGTCGCTTTCATCGGGGCGAACCGCTCGACGAGCCGGTTCAATCTCTTGACGACAGGTTTGCGGATATTGCTCTGTAGCAAAGGCACCCCCTGGTTCACCGAGCTCAGCACGTCCTTGTGGCTGGGCAATACGAGGTCTACTGGACAGCCCAGAACCTGCTCGGCTTCGGTGACCGACATGCTGGAGCGGCGGTTGGCAAAATTCAGCACGATTTGGCGGGGCGCGGTTATCCGCAACTGCTCAAGGGTGTCCAGTTCCTTGCGCAGCGAACGGACTCCCAGCGGACTCATCGTGCCCACCAGCACGATGTCGGTCGAGCGATCAAGCACCGAGAGTGTGTGCTCGGAAAGGCCAGGTCCGGTGTCTACTATCACGTAGCGAAACTCACTGGCGAACAATTGCAACAACTGGTCGATGTGCTGACCCGTAATGCCTTCGGCGTCCGCTGGCAACTGAGGAGCACACAGTGTGTATAGGCCCGTACTGTGCTCGCTGAGGTAGGTCTTCAGCACCAGGCCGTCTTCGGTCGCTTGGCCGCGCACGGCCTCTGGCAGACAGTTCTCGGGCTCTAGGTTCAGACCGCTGGCGACGTCCCCGAACTGAATATCGAGGTCCACCAGCACAGCGCATCTCGGTGCGATCCGGGCCAATCCCACGGCCAGATTGATCGCCACCGTTGTCTTACCCACTCCGCCCTTCGGCGCGAGAACCGCAACAACCCGCCCGCGCGGACCCAGATGCTCCTGCGAACCGTGACCCGAAGCCACGGTCAGCGCCGCGGCCCGCTCGCGCGCCAGAGTGCTGACTCGGCTGAGCACTAGCGCAATCTCCTCGGTCGAACTGTCCGGGTGCAGGATGTCGCGCACTCCCGAACGCATAGCATCAAGTGCCTCCTGCGGTGCGAGGTCCCCGACGAGTACGACGCTGAGCCACGGGTGAGCCCGCTCCAAGCGGACCGCCAGCGCTAGCGTCGATGTGAGGCCCTCTGAGGCAGTCTCCAAAAGGACGACCTCGGGGTTCTCATCGACCTGAGCCTGTGTCAACGAGGCCGCTGGGTCGTGCACGAGCGCTGCATCCACCAGCACGACGGCGCCCCCGGTTGCCTCGCGCACACGTTTGACCAGATGGGCGGAAGCCGAGGTGAGCAGAACAGGTATCACTGCAGCACCTGCGTGCGGTCAACGAGTCGGTTGCCGCCTTCCTCTGCCTCATTCGATTGGATAGAGAGCCATATAGTGCCGTGCTCGGAGCCGTACACGATGTCCTCAGCGCCGCTGAGTTCGACGGCCAGGGTCACCATCACACCGTCCGCCGGTGGGGGTGACGCGTCCGGGTCGCCCTCTTCGGCGGCGGACTCCTCAGCCTCGTCGGATGCCGAAGCCGTCCGCCCCAGAGCAACACCACCCTGCACCCGAGTCACCAGGGTTGAATTAAGGATCAGTCGCGTCTCGGGCGGCTCTGTCATCGACACGAACACTCCTACGGTCGCTCCCGGCTCCAGATATCCGCCAAGTACCCGTTGGGGCTCCAGGAGGAGTGATATCTGTTGCATGCCCTCAGGGATGTCGAGGGGTTGAGATTCCTCGAATGTCTCGGTATCGGTGAATCTCACGAGCAGGAGTTGCTCGCCCGGCTGTAGGTCAGACGTCGCGACCTGCCCGTCGACCTCATCGAGACTGGACACAGCCCCCTCGGCTACCGCTTTGACCGGCACCTCTGTCGACTCGACCAGGTCGTCCAGCTCATCGACGGGCGTGCCGGCCGAGATCGGTTCGACGACCCGTAGAACCGTCACCGGCTCGAGTCCTTGCATGGCTCGTTGGTCGGCCCCCGATACGTAAACATACAAAATCCCGGTGCCCATGACGGCCAGCACCAAGGCGAGCACAACGGCAACGATCCTGCGGCTCATGACGTCTCCTCCGCCGGGAGGATCAGCTTGGCGACGTAGCCGCCCAAGTCAGGAGCACTGTCGCCATATGTGAACGCGTCCGAGGTGTCGGCGAACCGGGTGAAGTACCCGTGGAGGCACCGATCATTGCCCTTGCAACCGGAGTTCCAACTGAACTTCGGCGGGCCGAAGTGGTAACCGGTGATCGTGAAGGCGGCGTAGCCCATAATGCGATATGACGCATTCGAGCCCCCGTCGAATGCCTCGTCAAAGATCGGGAGCAGCACCGTACGGCCCTGCAGGGCTTCAAGATCCCCGGTCGTGCAATCCGAGGGCACGGCTTTGCCAGGTTTGCTGGCTGCAAGGTTGCCCACCGCCGTTGACGCCGTGCAGGAACCCGAAACAACCGACAACCATCCGAAGCCCCCAGGGACAAGATTGCCCGAAGGACCGGTGCAGTCGGTCCCCGAGGTCTTGGTGAACTTCAGTGTTCGGGACTCGGTTGCCGACGGCAGACCCCCGCCGGTCTGCGCATTGAACTCACAGATCGAGAACGCCACGGGCAGCATGGCCGTGCCGCTGGTGGGAATCCCCCAGGTGACCGCAGACCGAGCGGCGACGTCACTCGACTCGATCCCGAGGATGGGTGCGAACCAGTGCTGCCGCACGGTTGAGGCGGTGACGGCCACCATGTTGGGCGCCGTGGATCTCGTGGCGTTGGCCGAGGCAGCACCGTCGTTCTTGTTCGCAATCGTTAACGCCGCCGCGACGGAGTCGATGGTGTCGTCGTCGCAGGACTCCCCAGCCGCACAGGCCTGCCCTATCGCAAGAGCGGCAGCGTCGGCCCCTGTCTGCAGTTGCTGCCGGTCGGCATGCACTGCGGCGACATCCACCGCGAGCGCCGTGAAGCCAAGCAGGACTGGCATCAACACGGCTACAACCAGGGCAACGGCGCCGCGCTCCCCATCTTGCCTTAGCCGTTGCATCGCATCGTCCCCTTGCCTGTCAATGTCAGCGAGTTGCCGACGCCCAGCAGACCCGGCAGCGGTGTGATGTAGGTGGTGGAGTAGGTGACAGTTGCGGTGACGTGCGTCTCGGGAGTGCAACTCGACACCGAAAACGCAACTTGCGCATCGGACAAGGGTGGGGTGAGCGCCGTGGCGCCTGAGCGTGCAGCCACCCTGGCCTGGCTCTGGTCGTTACTCAGGGCCATGACCCGCACCCCCTCGCGGGCAGCGTTGGAAACGCTCGTCTGCACGAGGTAGGCCCGACCGACATCCACGATGCCCATCACCAACAGCACGAGGATGGGCACCACGATGGCGAATTCCACCATCGCGGCCCCACCTTCGCGACTATCACGGGACTGCTTCACAGATAGCACCCCAGAAGGGCAGCATCGCCCAGCATGACCCAGCAGCTCGCTACGGGTTCCACCGGGCCGATCTGCGACACCTATCAGCCGCCCAAAGAGGTCACGATGCTCTGGAACAGTGTGTTCAACTGGCCACCGAGGGCAGTCACCGCAACGATGATCACGACGGCGATCAAGCCTACGAGCAGGCCATACTCCACGGCGGCTGCTCCCTCTTCAGGGTCGGACTCGTGACGCTCTTTGAGGGTGGCGAGGGCGAAGTAAATGGCAGCCATGGCTGTCTCCTTAAGGCGGTTCATCGGTGTTGACCGATGAACAGTTGATGTCCGGCTGGGCTGATGCCGACCCGGTTGGGAAGGTGACTCATCGGTTATATCGGCGTCTCGACACGGCTACTTGAGGGCTCAACTAAAAAGGATTCGACAACCGGGGACTTTTTATGGCTCCTCCTGCGCTGTGAGACGAGTCGGTCGACGATTGTGAAAGGGGGCGATGACGGATCCTGGGACGTCTGCACAATCCGTGTCGCGATCGCCGGGCTATCTGCCTGGACGCCTGCAACCGAGGGCTGCGCGCCAGCATAGGAGTCTTGCGCGCACGTTAGGTGCGGACCTCGCGAGGCTGCTGAACACCATCATCGCGGCTCAACGAGGTGGGGCGGATGAGTCGACCGATACGCCGGGTTCTGTCGGTGTCGCGCCATTGCTGGCACTGCGACACGGGCGACCATCCATCTACGGCGACTGTTGCCAGCCGTCTGTCGCGATCTACCCGCACGCATGGGCGGGCCGCCCTCAGCGCGTGCTGTCTGATCTTGCTCCAGGTGGGGTTTACCTAGCCACGCCAGTCACCTGGCGTGCTGGTGGTCTCTTACACCACCGTTTCACCCTTACCCCCGGTTGCCCGGTGGCGGTTTGTTTTCTGTGGCACTGTCCCGCGGGTCACCCCGGATGGCCGTTAACCATCACCTTGCCCTGTGGAGCCCGGACGTTCCTCGGCGGGTCATGCGCTGATAGCGCGCGCCCGACGCGGCCGCCTAGCCGACTCATCCACACCTCTCACCCTACGCCAGGGACGACCTGCAACTCGACCGTTCGCTGGTCCAGATCGACGCTGACGAGCTTCACCTGCACCTCACTGCCCATCACGACATCCCCTGTTGCCTTTGCGGTGATGGCCGGCTGCCTGATCTGCACGATCGGTGATCCACCCGATGTCTCATCCACGACCACGGCCGCAAACACCTCACCGATTCGCGACTCCAGGACGGCTGCCTCGACCGCGTCCAGGCAACCACGCTCGACCGCGCGGGCTTTACTCCCGCTCACCTGCATGATGTCCGGCAGCGTCTCCAGCGCCTCGATAGCCCAGCGAGGCGCTGGCTCACCGCGATCCAGCGCCTCACAGATTGCCAATCCGTAGCGGTCGACCAGTCGGCGCAGCGGTGCTGTGACGTGGGCGTATGGCGCCCCGAGGGCTGCTTGGTTGCGGTGCTGGGGCACATCTCCGTCGAACGGGGTATAGCCGGCACCGCGGAACAGCGCCGTAGCGTCATGAATCAACGCCAGGTGCGCCGGTTCTTCGCGATCCAGCGTGCGCAGGAAGTCGCCGTAGGCCATATCGTCGGGCCAGGGCACACCCAAGGCGCGTGCTTGCCGTCGGAAACGCCCCCGGCTGCGCTTATCCGCTGGCGGCATGGTGCGCAGAATCCCGACTCGTCCCTGGACCATCATGTGTGCTGCCACCATCCCGGTCAGCAGTGAGATCTGAGCATTCCACTCCTCGGCTTCCAGGACCGGTCGGAACCGCAGCACATACTGCTCGTCCTCCAGATGGACCTCCTGCTCGGGCATCGGCAGGCTCGCTCCACCCCGCTCGGACTCACGTTGCACCCGCAACCGGCCCACCTCACGCAACAAGATCAACGTGTCCTCTGCAGTTCCGCCATCGACGGCGGCTTGCACTTCGGCGTAGGTGTAGCGCCGACGACTACGCACCATCGCGCGATAGACCGAGGCCTCGATACGCTCACCGTCGGAGCCCAGCACGATGTCCCATAC
>JBATUU010000342.1:0-4784 GCA_049671385.1 Ornithinimicrobium sp.
ACCCAGCGGTAAGCGCGGGCCGCCAGTGCGTCGACGCCGGGGGCCGTCAGGGCGACACCGATCGGGCGCCACATCAGCAGTGAGTGCCGCAGGGCCGCCGCCACACTGCGGTGCCCACTGGAGACCACACCCCCCTCATCGACGAACTGAGCCGCCTGGTCACAGTCCGCGGCTGTGAGCCCGTAGGCGGCGAGGTCGAGGCGTTGATAGGGGGCGATCGCGTATCGCGCCCTCGGGTCGAAGAACCGCCGGAGCACCCCCGCAGAGGAGGTGCAGAAGCCGCAGTCACCGTCGAAAATGAATACCGGTCGGGGGACGGCTGCCCATGCGTTCGTCATCACCCCAGCCTGCCACTGCGTGCTTGGGTTAGTGCAGGCGGTGGCGTAGCACGGCGTAGGCCGCACGTACCCCGGTGCTCAGGGTGGGTTCTATCACCGGAGCAAAGAACGGCGAGTGATTGAAGGGAACCGGCTCGCCGGAATCTATCTTCGCGTCGGGCATGCCACCGAAGAACCAATAGACCCCTGGCACATCAATGGCTTGCGGCAGATGCCCGAAGTCTTCGCTGCCCATCGACGGCTCAATAGTCCCGATCTTGTCCTCACCCAACTCGTGACCGAGCACGCTGAGCGCCTCGGCGGTCAACTGTTCGTCGTTCACGAGCAGCGGGAAGGTGTAGAGCTCCTCGATGGTCGGCTCCGGGGCCGCGGAGGCCTGTGCCTCGGCCAGGATCACCCGCCGCAACGCCTCGAGAACGCGGATCCGCACACCGTCGTCGAGGTTGCGCACGTTGAGCGTGAACTCTGCGGTCGCCGGGATGATGTTCTCCTTCAGGCCGGCGTGGATAGTGGCGACGGTGATCACTGCTGCGCTCTGCGCCGCGAGCTCACGGGCCACAATGCTTTGGATGCGCACGATCATGTATGCCGCCAGCACCACCGGGTCGATGGTGCCTTCGGGGCGCGAGCCGTGCCCACCGCGGCCGTGCACGGTGACTTTCCACGCGTCGGCCATCGCCATGGCCGCGCCGGGCGTGATCTCGATAGTGCCCGCGCGACCCGGCCATACGTGCTGGCTGTAGACCACCTCAGGTCGCTCGCCACCGGGGAGCGCCTTGGCCCACACTTCGTCGGCGACCATGGCCGCCGCTCCCACGGCCGTTTCCTCGCCCGGCTGAAAGAGGAAGACCACAGTGCCGCGCCAGGCATCGCGATCGTGGGCGAGCAAGTGGGCGGCGCCGATCGCGGCCGTGATGTGAGTGTCGTGGCCGCATGCGTGCATCACGGGCACCTCGCTGCCGTCCGGCATCGTGCCGCGTATCGTGCTGGCGTAGTCGACACCGCTCGCCTCGGCCACCGGCAAGCCGTCGATGTCGGCGCGGAACGCGATCACCGGACCCGCACCGTTGCTCATCGTCGCGATCAACCCCGTGCCGGCACACGGCGTGGTGTCATAGCCCAGCGCGTCCATCCGGCGTCGGATCAGTGCGTGGGTCTCGTGCTCAGCCATCGACAACTCCGGGTGGGAGTGCAGGTGGCGGTAGAGATCGTGCAGGTCCACGCGCAGGGCCTCAGTGATAGTGATCGGCTCAGTCATGGCTAGATCATGCCGTGTTCTGCCGGGTGTGCATCGCCGGTAGTGCTCCTGGTCCTGCGCGCCGGTGACCCAGTGTGCTCAGGGTGGTTTGCGCACGAGAAGATGGACGGGTTGAGAGAAACGAGGCTCGAGCCATGAAGCTGAAACAAGTCATCGACACCTCTGCCGCCGTGGCCGCGACCAGTTCACGCACCGCCAAGGTCGCAGCGCTGGCGGCCACCTTGCGCGAGGCGGCCAATGAGGTCGATATCGACGGGGAGCTTGTCGAAGTAGTCACCGACTATCTGTCCGGCACGCTGCCGCAACGGCGGATCGGTGTCAGTTGGCGCGGCCTTCGTGACCTGCCAACGCCGTCGCCGGAGGAGACATTGAGCGTCGAGCGCACGCATGCTGCGCTTGCCGCGGTTGCGGCAATTCAGGGCAGCGGCGCGGCGACTTCACGGCGCAGCGCGATGAACGCGTTGATGGCGCAAGCGAGCGCACCCGAGCAACGCTGGTTGGCTTCCCTGATCACCGGTGAAATGCGCCAAGGCGCGAGCGACGGGGTGATGTTGCAGGCGATCGCGCGTGCCGCCGACATTGACGACACGAGCGTTCGTGCGGCCGTGATGCGGGCCGGTTTTGCCGGTCCGGTTGCTCGAGCTGCCCTCGCTGCGCGGACACCGGATGAGGCGCTGAAAGCGCTGGCGAGGATTCAGTTGCGGATCGGCCGACCACTGCGGCCGATGCTGGCCGGCTCCGCCGCGTCGGTTGCTGAGGCGCTCGCTGGCCAGCACGCCCTGGAGCGCAAACTAGACGGCATCCGGATCCAAGCTCATGTATGGAGCGAGGCTGCCGGGCGCAGGGTGTCGGTCTTCACCCGCACGCTCGAAGAGATCACGGACAGGGTGCCGGAGGTGGTGCAGGTCCTGACAGCGCTGCCCGCCGATGCTGCTGTCCTCGATGGCGAGATCATCGTGCAACGCGCGGACGGGCGCCCGGCGCCCTTTCAGGTCACGGGTGCTCGGACCGCGAGTAGCGCCGATCCCGAGCGACTGAGCCAGGAGGCGCCGCTGACGACATACGTCTTTGACGTCATGCATATTGACGGCGAGGACCTCCTCGATGTTGCGGCCGCCGAGCGCTGGGAGCGTCTGAGCGCACTCGCCCCGGACCTGTTAGTGCCACGCGTAGTGACCGATGACCCCGACGTCGCTCAAGACTTCTTCAGCGAGCAGGTTGCGGCGGGGCATGAAGGGGTCCTGGTCAAAGCGTTGGACGCTCCGTACGCAGCCGGGCGCCGCGGGGCCGGCTGGGTGAAGGTGAAGCCGCGCTACACCTTCGACCTGGTGGTCACTGGGGTCGAGTGGGGCAGCGGGCGACGCCGAGGGAAATTGTCCAACATCCACCTAGCGGCCCGTGATGAAACCACAGGCGATCTGGTGATGCTGGGCAAGACCTTCAAGGGCATGACAGATGAAATTTTGATCTGGCAAACGGGGCGCTTTCTGGACCTAGAGACCAGTCGTGAGGGGCACGTCGTGCACGTACGACCCGAGCAGGTCGTCGAGATCGCGATCGATGGCGTGCAGCGCTCCTCGCGCTACCCAGGGGGTATCGCTTTGCGATTCGCTCGAGTGCTGCGTTATCGACATGACAAGGGCCTCGATGAGGTCGACTCGCTGCAGCACATCGTGGCCACCTGTGGGGCCTCGCTGTCGTAGGTGCCGCAGATGTGTCGCAGCGCAGCCCAGGCGCTCGGCGTGTCCTGGGGGTGGCGATACCAGGGGACAGCAGGCACAGTGGGAAGCACAGCCGCCCGCCAATCTCAGCGCGGCCCGAACCTCGCCAGGAGTCAATGATGACCAACATCGCCGAGCATCTGAGTCGCACAGCCGCCGAGCATCCGCAACGGCCAGCGATCATTTTGGACGATCTGAGGATGACGTACGGCGACGTTGACTCGGCTGCACAGCAGATGGGTGCCTGGTGTGTGGGGCGCGGGGTGCAGGCGGGTGACCGCATTGCGCTGATGCTGCCCAACCTGCCTTCTTTTCCGATCATCTATTACGGCGCACTGCGGGCGGGGGCCGTGGTGGTGCCGATGAACCCGCTGTTCAAGCGCCGCGAGATCGAGCACTATCTGACCGACTCCGGTGCCTCGATGATCTTCGCGATGGATGGTGACGAGGTGAAGGCCGCCGCTGAGTCCGTGGGGGCCGAACTGGTGCCCGTGCCCGCCGAGGGGCTGGATGAGCTGCTGAGCGAGGGTCAGAGCAGCGGCGAAGGCAGTGAACACGGGGGCAGTGAAGACGAGAGCGGTGAAGGCGCGGGGGGCGCGGACATTGTGGACCGCAGCGACGATGACACTGCCGTGATCCTCTATACCTCCGGCACGACGGGCCGGCCCAAGGGCGCCGAGCTGACCCACGGCAACCTCGACAGCAACCAGGCAAGCACCGCCCAGACGCTCCTGCACTTGAATGAGCAGGACGTGGTGATGGGATGTCTGCCGCTGTTCCACGTCTTCGGTATGACGTGTGGCATGAACTCCGCGTTTGCCTGCGGGGCGGCACTGACGCTGATCCCCAGGTTTGACCCGGCCAAGGCACTGGAGGTGATCGAGCGAGACAAGGTCACTGTCTTCGAGGGCGTGCCCACGATGTACGGGGCGATGTTGGCTGCTGCGGGGCGCGCTGATCACGCCCCGGACCTGTCCAGCTTGCGCACCGCGGTCAGCGGCGGCTCCTCGATGCCGGTGGAAGTTCTGCGCAAGTTCGAGGAGGCCTTCGACTGCGTGATTCTTGAGGGCTACGGGCTGTCCGAGACCAGCCCGGTGGCATCGTTCAACCATCCCGATGCTGACCGCAAGCCGGGCACCATCGGCACCCCGATCCGCGGGGTCGAGATGATGTTGCTGGGCGCCGATGGCAACGAGGCCCCCGAGGGCGAGGTCGGTGAGATCGCCATCCGCGGGGAGAACATCATGGCGGGCTATTGGGCCAATGAGGAGGCGACAGCGGAGGCCATCGTGGATGGCTGGTTCCGATCCGGGGACCTCGCCCGCCGGGATGAAGACGGCTACTACGAGATCGTTGATCGCAAGAAGGACATGATTCTGCGCGGCGGGCTGAACATTTATCCGCGCGAGATCGAGGAGATTCTCTATGAGCACGCGGCGGTGGCAGAGGCGGCCGTTGTCGGCACAC
>JBATUU010000343.1:0-1720 GCA_049671385.1 Ornithinimicrobium sp.
GTCATAGTGCTGACCGATGAGGGTGCCGAAGGCTTCCAAGCCAGGCTTGTCGGTAGGGTCACACACGACCTGACGCTGGTACGGAAGGTCGATGTCGACCTCATCCGGCAGAGTCTCAGACGTCGGAGGTGCAGGCACCGGATTCGCCGGGTCGGCGGGGAGCAGGGGCAGCGGGGATGGCCCGGTCGAGCGCCCCCCATAGCCACTGCCCTTGCTGGCCTTCGGCGGTATGTGGTCGTGATCGTGATCTTGCGAGCCCGGTGTGCCTTCGGAGGTACCGCTGTCCGGGGCCGGCGACCCACCCGGATCGGCGGGCGCGGTCGAGTCATTCGTCTGTGAATCGACTGGATCGCTTTCTTGGGCAACCGCACTGCCCCCATACACAAGGGAAAGTGCCATTGCCACGCCGAGCGCACGACGCAGCCTTGGTCCCCCACTACTCACTTGATCTCCCTTTAAATTCTGCCATTAGTAACTGCACGAGACTATAAGCGACAACTGCACTCACTGCTAGCCAGATTGAATTCCGTTACCGTCCCTTCACCAAACACGAAACATGACGTTGCTGATGAGGCTCGTGTGACTGGTGTGACTAGTGAGGTCACTCACTGACTTCACTCATTTTCGTGACCTGAGCATCGACAATCTCCTTGAGTTCGGCCTCTTCGACTCCTGTTGCTACGGCTGCGACCACCATGCTGTCTTCGGAGGTACCGCCCATCAACATGTCGATGCTGATCTCATCGATGGCCACCGAGACTTTTGTCCCCTCCAAGTCGGCGAGGTCCTCGAAAGTCATCGTCATGGACAGCCCCTCCTGTTCGACGTTGATCTCCTCGCATTCATCGTTGACCGCAGCAAGCCCCGCTAGGGGCGACTCCCCGTCGACGGTGGCGACCACCAGCTCGACCTCGGTGGGCAACGGTGCTGAGTCGTCTCCTTGGGTGAATGTCGCCTTGGATTGAGCAGTGATCGCTCCGCTGGAGAGGTCGGTCGCCTCAAGCGCCTCCTGACAGGCATCTGGAACCTCCTGCCCCTCCAACAACGAGGCAAGCGAATCCTCGGCGGCCGCGTCCTCGTCTTCACTCGGCAAAGACTCGTCGACTTCCCCCCGGGTGAACCCATCCAGCGGGAACTCCTCGGCTGTCAGCACGGCCTGCGCCGTCTGCTCCTGGGACAACTCCAAACCACCGGAGCCGCAGGCACTCAAGGTCAACACCCCGGCACCGAGGGTCACGGCCATCTTCATCGCTGCACGCATACGCAGAGCCTACCTACAGCAGGCGGCAATGGCCCCGAACGGTGCCCTCACACCTGCCGCTCGGAAGCCATTGCCTAGCGGTATGTCGTAGAACGACCTACCGCGACCCGTTACCCTTTCTCGGCGCCTGCGTTGGCACCTTGCGTGAAATAGCGCTGGAAGAAGATGAAGACTATGGCTGTCGGAATGGTCATTAACAACGCCGCCGTCATCTTGATCGGGAACTGATTACCCGATCCAAGTCCACCGGTGGTGAATCCGGCAACGCCCCGAGTAAGGGTGTACAGACTGGGATCATTGACCGCAATAATGAAGTGGCCCAACTCGTTCCAGGAACCCTGAAAGGACAGGATAGTCAGCGTGATGAGGGCTGGCTTGGCCATCGGCAGCACCACTGACCAGAAGGTCCGAAACACCCCTGCGCCGTCCATTCTCGCCGCTTCCTCGACAGAGACGGGT
>JBATUU010000344.1:0-6509 GCA_049671385.1 Ornithinimicrobium sp.
CACGTCCACCCATCACGTGCGGGATACACGTACTGTCGGGCCACACACCACACCTAGAGGTGCTCCTTGGAAGAACTGCCCCAGTACTGGGTGTCTCAGGAGGCACAGGCGCAAGCACCCGATGGCCGGGGTGTCCTGCTCAGCGCATGGGGGTGGTCACGCACGTCGATGACGCAGGCAGCTGACGTCGCTGCGGAGCGGTTGCGGGCGACGGTCGACCGTTTCAGCAGCGGCACCAAGGCACCGCGCGAGGAGTACTACCCGCGGATGGCCTTGCGGGAGCCGGTGTTGCATCAGGTGCACGACGGAGATGTCTTGGTCGCCGAGGTCAGTCGCAATCGCTATGGCTCAGAGGTGTTGAACACCGACGCGGTGTTGATTGCCGACGTCGACTTCCCCGAGCGTGCCCCGGAGCCACGGGTCAAGGAGCGCCGATCGCTGCTAGGCAAACTCTTCGGCCGCTCAGCACCCGAACGGGCGCAACCGGACACCTCCGAAGATGAGGACGCAGCGCTGCAACGCATCGCGCAGTTCGCCGGCGAGAACCACCATCTCGGCACCCACGTCTACCGCACCTTCGCCGGCTTGCGGGTCATCGTGAGCGGTAGCTATGCCTTGCCGACCTCGCCCGAGGCGGTCGACATCATGGCCGCCCTCGACACCGACCCCGTCTATGTCACCTTGTGCGCCACGCATGCCACATACCGGGCGCGGTTGACCCCCAAACCGTGGCGGGTCGGTCGCAATCCTCTGCAGGTGACCTGGCCCTATCGCAACGAACACGCGCAGAAGTGGACGCAGCGGTGGGTGGCAGACTACGACGCCAAGAGTCAGGGGTATGCGACCTGTAGCCACATCGCCTCGTTCGGCGCCGAGCCGTCGCCGATCGAGCGTCGGGTAATGGACCTGCATGACCAACGCACGCTGGCACACGACGACCTACCCCTCGCCTGACCCGCGCTCGACCGAAAGAGGCACGATGACCGAATACCAAGTGACGTTCTGGCGCGATCTGCCCTCGATGGTAGCCGCCCGCGATGGCGACGAAGTGGCCAAAGTGCAACTGGCCGGGCGTTTGCAGGGGGCCATCGATGAGGCGGCGATGCGCCTCGGCGACATCGGCAGCGACGACTATTTGGACGGGTGGGTTCGCGGACCCTGGACGGTCGCCGACGACGCCGGCACCCCAACAGAGGTGTCTCAGCGGGTCGCCGACGACTTGTCCGAGCAATGGTCACGCGAGCGCGTGAGCGACTATCTGAACGCGATCGGCCCTCAGGCCTAACCGACCACGCGCCCGCTTGGGGCTGTCAGCCTGCGCGTTCCACCGGCCACTGCAACTCAGTGACCCACTGTGACTGGTCATCTTGCGGCTCGGCCTTCACGTAGTGTTCTCGCCCGACGCCGACGGGCTGCAAACCCTGGGCTTCGATCCAGATGGCCAGGGCCTGCCACGCGGCACCGATGCCATCCATCGAGCCAAGGTGCACGGTGCAGGCCGCCTGCTCTGCTGGCTCCAGGTCAACCGACTCAGCCCCGGGTAACCGGCCGTCATAGCCATACCCGACCACGATGTCGATCCCGTCCTCGCCCATGTCGTAGGTGGCGATCGCGGTGTCCATGTGGCCGGGGCCACTGGTCTTCATAATGCCCTCGGCGAGTTCGCCGAAGGATCGCCCGACAAAGGCGCCAATCTCGGGTTGGGTCTGCACATGGCCACGTTTGGCGGCGAGGCGCACAGCGGGGAGGGACTTGAGGACGTATTCGGTCTCTGGCACAGCATTCTCCTTGTCGATGAGGTGGAGTCGATGCTCGATGTCGGTCAGCCGCGCTGCAGCAAGGTTTTGCTCTTGCTCAACCTCTGCTCGCCGAAGATGCAACATCCCACGAAGGTGATCGATGTCGAGATCTTCGGACAAGGTCGAGCCGACCTGCTCCAACGTGAGCCCTAGACCTTTGAGCGCAACGATCCGGTTGAGCCGCGCAAGCTGATCTGCGGCGTAGAAGCGATAACCGGAAAATGCGTCCGTATAGGTGGGGTACAGCAATCCGATGCTGTCGTAATGACGCAACATCCGGACCGAGACCTGACCGAGTCGGGCAAATTCTCCAATCGAAATCATGAGACCTTTATCCGCCCTGACACAGTGTCAGTGTCAAGGACCTCGCGCGCGCCTGCAACCACGTGCGCCATGCGGCTCCGAGGCGAATGGCCGGGTTTGACCTATCGGTGGCTGCCGCACGGGCATACCCTGGAAGTCCTGGTTGTCGGCCCCTTGCTGAGGCTGATGCATCAGTGGCGGGCGGTGGTCGTCCGTGAGCAGATATCAGGAGGTCGACCGTGATCAATGATGACGCTGCGCAGACGAATGATGGCCTGCGCCCGCAGGTGACTCCGCGCGAGACCGGTCGCTACGTCGTCGTGATGGCCGATGGCGCCGATCCCTCGCCGATCTTGTCGCAGGTAGCAGGCATGCAAGCGGTGGCTAGCTCGCAGGACTTCGGCCATCAGGCGGTCGACATGGATCAGGTGTCCGGCGGCCAGGGGATGGTGTTCTCCGAGTTGGGTATGGCGGTTGTCGCAGCTGACCCGGACCAGGTGGGAGCGCTGCGCACCGCCGAGCACGGGGTGGGTGGGCCCGTGCTGTCCGTGGTACCCGAGCTGGTGCACCACGTATTGGCATCCCCGGATTACCTGGCTGGCTACCGGGAGGGGGTCGAGGACCTGAGCCGCCGGGTCGGCGCCGGTGAACCGGACGGCGGTGGTGGCTTGGCGGACTTCGCGGACAACGACGAGTTGACGTGGGGATTGCAGGCGATCGGCATGGGACCGGACACCCCGACGGGCGAGGGTATCCGGGTGGCTGTGCTGGACACGGGAATGGACCTGGAGCACCCCGACTTCGCGGGACGGAACGTGACGGCGAAGTCGTTCGTCGAGGGTGAGACTGCCCAGGACGGGCACGGACACGGGACACACTGCATTGGCACTTCGTGCGGGGGCACGTCGCAGGAGGGCCGCAGGTATGGCGTTGCGCCCGGTGTCGAGATCTATGCCGGCAAAGTGCTTGGGGATGAGGGCTCCGGCTCGGATGCAGGCATTTTGGCGGGCATCAACTGGGCAGTAGCCAACGGGTGTGCCATCGTGTCGATGTCCTTGGGCGCGGACGTCCGCGAGCCGCACCCGCCCTATACGTTTGCTGGTCAGCGAGCGTTGGAGCGCGGCACGTTGATCATCGCAGCTGCGGGCAACAATGCACGACGCCCCGAGGACCCCGGCTTCGTCGGGTCGCCGGCAAACAGCCCCGAGATCATGGCGGTCGGTGCCGTGGACGGGCGGTTGGCGATTGCACCGTTCTCGGCCCGGAGCGTGCCGTTCGCCGGTGGCCAGGTAGATCTGGCGGGCCCCGGCGTTGAGGTGTACTCCAGTTGGCCTATGCCGACCCGCTATCGCTCGATTAGCGGGACGAGCATGGCCACGCCGCATGTGGCTGGCATCGCAGCACTGTGGGCGCAAACGACCGGGCGACGCGGCTTGGAGTTGTGGGCCACCCTCGACAAGCAGGCTCAGCGGATGGCGCTCACATCACTGGATGTTGGCGCCGGCTTAGCGTTGGTGAGCTCGTGATCGACAACGAGGACGTGGGCGCACGCCAAGACCCGGAGCCTCAGGCCGCTGCGCACTCTCGGCGCATCATTGTCAGCGTGGATGTGCAGCATCAACAGCACATCACCGAGGTGCGCGATGGCCTAGTCAGCCGGGGTGTCGTGGTGGAGCACGTGATGGCCGAGTTGGGCATGATCACTGCGATGGTGCCAGATGAGGCACATGTGGCTGCAGCCCAGCAGGTCGAGGGTGTGGTCTCGGTGGAGCAGGACCGCACATACCGGCTTCCTCCCCCCGAGTCCCCGCTGCAATAGCGACAGCGCGATGAGTTCCTTTGTGGCGATGGTCTCGGCGCTAGTACTCCTCGGGGTGTTGGTCGTCGTGCTGGTCTTAGTAGTCCTCGGCAACCGTCGTCCGAAATAGGCCTTTTACTGCTCAGCTTGTCAACGTGCTCCTGCGTTCCATGCGCCTGGGCACCAATGCAGGCCGGAGAGGGTGATCCCGTGAATGTGAGCAAGCACGAGGTCTCGACCGAGACTGAGACGACGTGGTGGAGGTAGATGGGCAGCCGCCGGGTGAGCTGGGAACAGATAACAGATATCGCGGGCGACAGGAACATCCGATGGCGACCAGGGGCATCATGAAGAGGCTGAGATGACTGGACTTGTCGCACCGCTCGCGGTGCTCGCACTCACGGCCCTGGTGTTTGTGCAGCGTTGGAAGCTCCCGGCAAACGTGGCCCGACGCGACGCCGCGACGCGGGCCGCGATGGAGCGGACCATGGTGTCCCCTGCGCAGATGTGGAGCGCAGTCGCAGCTGGCGTTGTCCTGCTGAGCTACGCCGTCTTTGCGCGCGAGAACGCGTTGGCCGCTGCTCTCTGGGTGACCTCTGCCGCCGTTTGCTTCGGCTTGGCAGCCCTCGTCCAGCGACAACGCTCACAAGTACAGGGCATCAAGAGCACGGATGCCGTCGACAGCTCCGTGGGCGGCGACGGGGCTCAGCAACATCGGCGGCGGCGTTCCTACCCAGCTCGCGTGTTCGGCATACCTGGATTTGCTCTAATGGTCGCGCCCCAGTTCATTCGCGGCTTCATCAGCGATCCGCCCCCGTTCATCAGTGTCGTCACGATCGCCATGGTCTTCATTGGACTCCTCCTCTTGTGCATCGCTGCATGGATCGCGCTCCAGGACCGGACTGCTCGCGAGGAACGTGACTATCGGCAGCGGCGGGACGGCAGATGACCGAACCGCATCGGGAGACGACGACGAGCGGCAGGCAGAGAGTTATGACGGACAAGACCACCACCGAGACCGGCACGATCTGGCACCCCCCGCCACTGTGGATGAGAAAGGTGCGACTGCATCTCGGGGACGGGACGGTCCGAGACCTCCCGCATGTGTTCCCGAACGATGTTGAAGAGATCCGTCGGTGGCGCCCCTCGCAGGAGTGACTCAGCCGCCGGAAGGCTCGGAGACCTCGGACCGATCAATGTCACCCACGATGTAGTGACGCACCGCTTGGTCCAACAGGGGATCGATCCTTGGATCACCCTTGCGCACCCGCTGCAAGAGGGCTCGCCGCATCCGCGGCTCCCAGAACTTGCGCAGGTGCGTTGCAATCTGCTCGGCCGCCTCAGCCTCCGGCAGATGCCGCAGCCCCCGGGCAATGTCCTGTCCCATCCGAATCTCCGGCGGCAGATGTTCATGGGACTCGGCGGTCCCTTCGACGTCGGTGGTGTTCACATCGGTCGCCTGTGAGGGATGTTGGCTCACCGGTGCGCGTCCTGCAGCCAGGCGTTGGAATCGCGGCCGATGTCGACACCGTCTCCGGCGTGAGCGCCCTCGACATCGTGTCGCTGCTCACCAGCGTTAGCTACCCCGACCTGCACGGCGGTCACCTTGTACTCAGGGCAGTTGGTTGCCCAGTCCGAGTTCTCAGTGGTGACCACGTTGGCTCCGGTCACCGGGTGGTGGAACGTCGTGTACACGACACCAGGCTGCATTCGTTCAGACACCAAGGCGTGCAAGGCGGTCGTGCCCACTCGCGAAGAAAGCTCCACCCGGTCACCGTTACGGATGCCCCGTGGCTCGGCATCGGCGGGGTGGATCTCCAAGATGTCCTCGGGGTGCCAGGTCGAGTTCGGCGTGCGACGCGTTTGGGCACCGACGTTGTATTGGCTCAGGATGCGCCCCGTCGTCAAGATCAGCGGGAAGCGCCGGTTGGTGGTCTCCGTGGTGGGCACAAAGACCGTCGGCATCAACCGCCCCTTGCCGCGGACGAACTCCTCGACGTGCATCGTCGGCGTGCCGTTCGGCGCCTTGTCGTTGACCGGCCACTGCATCGACCCTTCAGCATCGAGGCGAGCAAAGGACACCCCGGCGAAGGTCGGTGTCGTGGCTGCGATCTCATCCATGATCTCGGCCGAGCTGTTGTAAGACATCGGGTAGCCCATCGCCGTCGTGACGTCGCAAATCACCTGCCACTCGTCCTTACCGACCGCGCTCGGCATCACCGGGCGCACCCGGTTGATCCGACGCTCCGCATTGGTGAACGTGCCGTCTTTCTCCAGAAAGCTGCTGCCGGGCAGGAACACGGTTGCAAACTTCGCCGTCTCGTTCAGGAACAAGTCCTGCACCACGACCATCTCCATCGAGCCGAGAGCGGCCCGGACGTGGTTGAGGTTGGGGTCGGACTGGGCGATGTCCTCGCCGTGCACGAAGATGCCCTTGAACGATCCGCCAATCGCGGCGTCGAACATGTTCGGTATGCGCAGACCCGGCTCAGGGTCGAGGTTCACCCCCCACAGCGACTCGTAGATGTCGCGCCCCGCGTCCAAGGCAATGTGGCGATAGCCCGGCAGCTCATGCGGGAACGAGCCCATGTCACACGAGCCCTGCACAT
>JBATUU010000345.1:0-7725 GCA_049671385.1 Ornithinimicrobium sp.
TTCGAGCAGCGCGGCTAGCTCTTTATCGCTGCGGTGGCGCAAGTCGTCGGCCAACGATCGCGCGGTCGGCGCAGCGGGCTGGTCGGGGCTTGCGGGCATCGACCTACATTAGTGCCGGATGCGCGCAGTGTTGCCCCATGGTGCGCGTGGAGAGACCTCACAGTCGTCCTGCGCACGCATCCTCGAGCCGGATGGCAGGATCGTGGGGTGAATCCTTCGACCGCGCTGGCCACTGTGCTGATCGATGAGTGGGTGCGCTGCGGGGTCCGCGAGGTGGTGGTGTGCCCAGGCTCGCGATCGGCGCCGCTGGCCTATGCCGCCCAGGCGGCCGAGGAAGCCGGCGCCCTGCGGCTGCATGTTCGGGTGGACGAACGGTCGGCGGGCTTTCTAGCCCTCGGGCTGGCCAAGGTGTCGCGACAGCCCGCCGTTGTGATCACGACCTCGGGGACAGCTGTGGCCAACCTTCATCCGGCGGTGTTGGAAGCCGCGCACGCTGGTGTCCCGATGATCGTGATGTCGGCTGATCGGCCTGCGGAACTGCGCGGCACGGGGGCCAACCAGACCACGATCCAGCCGGGCATCTTCGCCGGAGCATGCCAATTCGAGCACGACCAGCCGCCAGCGCAGGGCCGGGTCGGCGAGCAAGCGTCCTGGCGATCGACGGTATGTCGGGCATATGCCGCGGCCGTCGGTCGCGTCGGGGACGCCGGTCCGGTCCACCTGAACGTGGCTTTCCGAGATCCGCTGTCACCTGACACCGTGGCCCCAGACCCATCAACCCCGCGTCCGGCGAGCGCCAGCGGCTCAACGCGCTCGGAGTGGCCGGAGTCGCTGGAAGGCAGAACCGGCGGAGCGCCCTGGGTGGATGGACAGGTACAACCCACACAGCAGCGTGTCGAGCAGACGCCACCGCATCACAGTGTCGGTCAGCGCAGCGGTGAGCATCCCCATACGTTGATGGTCCTCGGTGACCTGCCCGACCCGGCCATGGCCGCCCACGCCTTGGTGCTCGCTCACCGGCAGCGTTGGCCGGTGATAGCTGAGCCGTTCGGCCAACGTCCCGCAGAGGACGCCGCGCTCCCGTTGCCACACGGCCCGTTGCTGCTCGCTGATACCGCTCTCGTGGATCGCTATCTGCCGCAGCGGCTGATCATCGTCGGGCGTCACACGCTGCACCGCGACATCGCGGCCCTCGCGCGGCGCACACACATGATCGTCGAACAGGTCAGTGCGGTCGAGCAATGGAGCGACCCGGCGCATGTCGTGTCACGGGTCTACTCCTGGGCCGAATTTCTCGACATGCCACTCAGGGAAAACGACACGGAATGGGCGCAGGCATGGAGCGATGCAGCGCAGGAGTTGGCGCGCAGGATGCATGAGACTGCCGTGCTTCGGGGCGACACCGCAGGAGTATCCATTGCGTCCACGGTGCTGCGGGCTCTGGGCAGCGGCGACACCCTGGTGCTCGGATCATCGAATACTCCGCGCGATCTCAACCTCGCCGACCCGGAAGCCTGCTCCCGGCCGTTGATCGTCGGCAACCGCGGACTATCCGGCATCGATGGAACGGTGAGCTGCGCGGTGGGCGCCGCTCTGGCCGACGGCGGGTCGGGTCGAGTCGTGGCGCTGATGGGTGACCTGACCTTCGAGCACGACATCAACGGGCTGCTGATCGGGCCCGACGAACCGCGGCCCAACCTCACCATCGTGGTCAACAACGACCGCGGCGGAGGCATCTTCGCGACTCTGGAGTACGGCAAACCTGAGCACGCCGGACAGCTGGACAGACTTTTTACGACACAGACCGGTGTCGACATTGGCGTGGTCTGCCATGGGTATGGAGTGCGCCATAGCCGCGCCGAAACGCTTGGTGCACTGCGTGATGCGCTGGCTGAGCGCCCGAACGGCCTGACGGTGATCGAGGTCGTCGTCGATTCGGCGACTGATCAGCGCGCGCGCCGTGAGTTGCGCGCTATTGCTGCGGACTCCCGATGATCTGAATGAGGTTGCCGCGTGACTCCAACACGTCGAGGTGTTGCGATATGGCTTGCCGCGACGAGTGGAGACTTGCAGGTCAAGGATCAGAAGCCGCTTGTGCCTAGCGGCTCGGTGTCAGCGCGCATCGCCCGAGACAACTCGCGGACCGCCCCGTCGCGGTGCTCGGTGACAAAACCCGCTGCTGCCTGGGATGCCACTGATCGTCCGCCCAAATAAGCCGAGCCCAGCACGGCGACGTTCAGCGACAGGTCAGCCGGATCGTGCGTTTCAGAGCAGGTGCCGACGCCGCCAGCATCAACACTCAGCCGCCACCGGCGTGCATTCCACTCGCAGATGTCATCGGCGACGTCTATCACCACGTCGCAGGGCGCGCCATACCCACGTTCAGTCATCGCCCGTGGCAGATCGACCAGGCGCACCCACAGCGCGTCGGTGACCTGCATTGCTGTTGATCGCGGTCCGCCGGCCCACCACACCAACGGGTCATCGACGCTGCGTGCATAGAACTTGACCTTGCTGATCAGGTCAAAACTCAACAAGCGCTTGGACAGCGCAAGCAGGGTGTCGGGATCAACAGCGGCGATCTCACCCACCGACATGACGCCGCCGGGCACATTGTGCTCATCCCACTCCGAGGTCCGGCGGAACACGGCATACCCAACTGGTTCCCCATCACGCACAGCGAAGAGCACTCGGCGTGGTTCTTTGGTGCCACGGGCCTGCGGGAAGTCGTGGAACCAGAGGTCCGCCAAACTGTCCGGCCGGGTCGCGGTGCCCAGCGTTGTCTGAGCCGCGGCCCGATGAACGCTGTGCATCAAACGTGCCGCCTCCGGCGAATGCGCCGTCAGCGTGAATGTGGAGATGTCTTCCGTCCGCTCGACAAGGTGCTCCGGGGCAACCAGATCACTGCCTGTCCCCAGCGTCAGCATGACCTCCAGCGAGGCCGGGCCATAGCCATACCGCCCGTAGATCTCAACCTCGGCGGCCCATAGACCGCTGAGCGCCTCCACGCCATCGGCGTAGGTGCGGTGCAAGTGATCGCGCATCATCTGGGTCAAGATGCCGCGTCGCCGATGGTCAGGATGCACCCCGACCCAGGTCAGGCCAGACATCGGCAATCGGCTGACGGTAGCTCTCGGGCCGGGGGCGCTCAGGTGCATCTCATACGCCCCGTAGATACCTACCAGCGGCGTCGGGGTGCGGTCCAGACCGGATAGTGGCGTGCGCAGCGCTGGGGCAGCCTCGACCCCTCGGCCGCGGGTGTAGTCGAACGTCTCAACAACATCCTCCGGCGTCGCCCCCGGCAGCACCTCGAACCACACGGTGTCTTCCAGTTCAGTCATCCGCGCGACGTCGTCGGTGCTCAGCGTCACCAGCGTGTATGTCGGGTCGCTGTGCTTCTCGTCCTCGCTCACCTGACCAGGATGCCCTGTGCATCACCACAGAACCACTGATTTCCGCGTCGGTGACGCGAGATGTCACAGTGCTGCCAGTGGCTTCAGGCACCGCACACCCGCTCTCGTCCAACACCCGCACCGCCGGATCGCCGGCCGCCGTGATGGTGGTCTTTGCGATGGCCGGTTTGGTGATGGCTCAGACGTTTGCGCGGATGCCCGCAGTGCGAGACGCGGTTGAGGCGAGCAAGGGCGAGCTGGGAGTGGCGCTGATCGGTGGCGGCCTCGGGGCATTGCTGGCGATGCCGTTCACTGGCCGTCTGGTGGACCGGTTTGGCAGTAAAGCGGTGGTCGCCGTGTGCATCGTGTGTGGCTGTCTCGGGTGGAGTTCGCTGGCATTCGTGACCAGTCCGGTGGCTCTGGGGATCGCGCTCGTGCTGACCGGGGCGCCGATTGGCATCTGGGATGTTGCGATGAATGTGCAGGGCAGCCTGATCGAGCAGTTGCGAGGTCGCTCGCTGATGCCGTTCCTGCACGCGGCGTTCTCCGCCGGCACGGTCGTGGGAGCCGGTTTGGGGGCGCTCGCTGCATACCTCGGTGTCGGGCTGACACAACTACCGGTCCTGGGGTCGATTGCACTGGTGACCGGGTTGATCGCTGTGCGCCACTTCATCCCCGACGAGGGTGCCGGTGACTCTGCCGCGCCGACGGAGGCTGAGCCCGCGCCTCGGCGCGGCGTGAGCAGTCTCGAGATCTTGATCGGCGTGGTCTGCCTGGGTGGAGCGTTGGCCGAAGGGTCTGCCAACGATTGGCTCGCCATTTTGCTGGTGGACGTGCAAGGGGCGCCGGAAGCGTTGGGCGCCCTCGCGCTGGCCGCGTTCAACGTGGCGATGACCATCGGCCGCCTGCTGGGCTCGCCAGCCATCAATGCCTTTGGCCGAGAGCGTGTTGCCCGGGCAGGCGGGGTCCTTGCCATCATCGGCATCCTGCTCGCCAGCCAGGTGCCCTCGCTGCCCATCGCAATGGTCGGCGGCTTGATCTGGGGCCTGGGTGTATCGACCATCTTTCCTGCCGCCATCTCAGCGGCCGGGGAGGTGAAAGATCGAGGTAATCGAGCGATCACCGTCGTCAGCACTATCGCCTATGGAGCGTTCCTCTTCGGCGCCCCGATGATCGGATTGCTCGCTGAGGCGTTCGGCCTGGGGCGTGCGTTGTTCGCCGTCATCGCCTTTCTGCTCGTGATGATCGCGCTTACGCCCAATCTGCGACCTGGCGCGACCGGCACCTTCAGCCGGCGGTGATCCAGTAGCGGCGGGTGCCGGGTGCCTCTGCGGCGAGGTAGCGCACGTCTTCGAGTACTCCGCCGCAGCGCTCGATGACCCGCCTCGATGCCTCGTTGCCCTGATCGCACGTGACCAAAATGTCACCGACGCCCAGGTCGAGGAGTCGTTTGATCGGTTGCCGGAGCATCGTCGTCGCGTAACCGCGCCCGCGGTATGCCGGGCGCACGCCATACCCCACGTGTCCGCCGATCTCGAGCAGTCCCGGGGTGAGGGCATGCCGGATCGAGACCCGGCCCACGATGATGTCGCCCACCTCGGCGACGAAGTAGTCGCTGCGCACGCGTCCTGGCGGTTGTTCGGTCCGGGCGTCGCGGTCCACCTCATCGAGCACCTCCCCCCACGGCAGGTCCGGTCGAAACAGAAAGGGGAACGACTCGGTTTCGAACTCGGCGTGAGCGGCGCGCATGACGGCTTCATCTGTCATGAGCGGGCGCCGCAGACGCAACTTCCCCTGATAGTCAAGGGCGGGTTGATGGGCCCCCGACACCTCGCCGGAAGCGCCAGCCGGCATCGGGTCAGGCCTCGAGGGCGTACCGCATGGCCGCCAACTTGATCTCGGTCTCAGCCAGCTCGGCATCTGGATCCGATGCCGCAACGATGCCGCCGCCGGCAAACAGACGCATGCTCTCGCGGTCCTCACCGAGCTCCCCGCAGCGCAGCGCAATGCCCCAGTCGCCCTCGCCCGAGCCGTCCATCCACCCAACCGGTCCGGCATAGCGGCCCCGATCCATGCCCTCCAACTCGGTGATCACAGCCGCAGCCTGCTCGGCGGGCGTGCCACAGACGGCAGCTGAGGGGTGCAGCGCGGCGGCCAAGCGCAGCGAGGTCGCTCCGTCGCTGTGCTCGCCACTGATATCGCTGGCGAGGTGGTAGACGTCGGGGAGCTTGAGGACGAAGGGCTCCTCGGGCACCTGCAGTTCGCGGCAATGCGGTGCCAGCGCCTCAGCAACGGAGCGGACGGCGTACGCGTGCTCATCGAGGTCCTTGCCGCTGGAGATGAGCCGAAGCCGAGGGTCGACATAGTGCTCGTCACGAAAATCGGGATGGTCTTCGGCGACCAGCGTGCCAGGGGCTTGGTCGCGGCGCACCGTGCCGGCCAGAACGCGCGAATGGACCCTTCCCTCAACGAGCCGGACCAACATTTCTGGAGTAGCGCCGACCAGACCATCGACGGCGAACGTCCAGGTTGCGTCATATCGCTCACTGAGTCGGCGCAACACGCGATGCACATCGATCGGGCCGTCGGCTCGGGCCACCTCATCTCGGGCGAGCACCACCTTGTGCACCACCGCGCTCTCGATCCGTTCCACCGCGCGGGAGATCACACGTGGCCACGCCGCCGCCGGGATCGACCCGGCCTCCATCGTGATTGTGTACCCGGCCGGTTGGGCAGACGCGCCGGAGGTGTCGGGCGCGGGCCCGGTGTCGTCGTTGCTGATGGTGGTGCGCCACATACGCCCACTACGTCGACCGATAATGACCTCCGGAATGACCAGCCGGCTGGGGTCACCCGATGTGGAGGAGAAGCTGAACGACCCGAAAGTCACCAAACCGCTGCCGGGTAGACCTACCGGGTCCTCGACCACTGCTCGATCGCGAACCTCCTGCCACCACTGTTCGGCCTCGACGAAGCGGCTCACTCCGCTGCTGCGATGGTGCGCGACTCTTCCCCACGCCACTATGCCATCGCCCTCACGCAACCAACAGGACAAGAGGGAGGAGCGTCGCTGCGCCGGCACGTGATCCAGCAGGTCGGCCGAACGCTGCGCGTCATCGGTGATCTCCACAGTCTGCGCGCGCAGCCGCGGCGGGGCGATCACAGTCACAACGGACCACTGTATGGGGCGAGTGGGAGGATAGACGCATGCCCCGTGCCAGCCTGGACAAGGACCCCGCCGAAGTCGCTCAGATGTTTGATCGCGTCGCCCCTCGGTATGACGTGACCAATGACGTGTTGTCGGCGGGCCAGACCTATCTGTGGCGCCGGGCGGTGTTGAAGTCGGCGGACACTGCAGCCGGTGAGCGGGTGCTTGACATAGCTGCTGGCACCGGGACAAGTAGTGCAGGTTTCGCCCACCGGCAGGTAGAGGTGGTCCCGGCGGACTTCTCACTGGGGATGCTGAAGCAGGGGCGGCGCAAGCGGCCCGACATGCCTTTCACCGCAGCCGACGCGCTGCGGTTGCCGTTTGCTGATGACTCCTTCGATGTCGTGACGATGTCGTTCGGGTTGCGCAACGTGAGCGACGTGTCTGCGGCCCTGGCCGAGTTTGCGAGGGTGGCCAAGCCGGGCGGGCGGCTGGTGGTGTGTGAGTTCAGTCAGCCGGTGTGGAAGCCGATGCGGACGGCATACCTGCAGTATTTGATGCGTGCCCTGCCTGCAGTGGCGAGCAGGATCAGCTCGAACCCCGAGTCGTACGTGTACCTTGCCGAGTCGATCCGCGCGTGGCCCGCCCAAGGGGAGTTGGCGACGTTGATATCCGATGCCGGCTGGTCGAGCGTGACCTGGCGCAACCTGACCGGCGGCATCGTGGCCCTGCACCACGCTGTCTGCCCCGCCTGAGTCGCGCGTTGGCCGAAAGCGGCCAACTAGTGGGTGGGGCTGACCCACTGATGCGCGGTAGGGTGTCGATCGGTTCGTGAATGCCTTCACAAGCCTCGAGATCGAACGATATTCCGATGGCGCAGCGTGTCGGCAACGAGGCCGGTGCAACCCGAACAGCGCGAGGGCGGCGTTGACCTCTAGGATTAGGAAGGCTGCACGATGTCGATGAGCCTGCACGATAAGGAGCGTGGCCGAGCATGACGGATCCGTATCTGCCGCTTTTATCCATGCTGTCCTTGGGGCTGCTGTTTGCCGGCGGCTCGATGCTGGGTGGTGCGCTGGTGGGGCGCAAGACCTACAACCGCGCGAAATCGGAGGGCTACGAGTGCGGCATCCAGCCCACTCCGCAGGCTATTGACGGTGGCCGAGTGCCGGTCAAGTACTACAT
>JBATUU010000346.1:0-3384 GCA_049671385.1 Ornithinimicrobium sp.
GTCCACTCCCCCGGGCGAGAAACTCCCGGCTCGCAGGCCGCGGCGTTGACCCAGCCTCAGCCGTCGGTGTTCGTGCAGGTGACCCCTGGAGAGGGCTCATAGGTCGTGGTGTATTCGTCGGTCCGCACCACATCACCGGCCCTGATCAAGTCGCGCGCGACCGTGATCGTGAAGCCCTCGACTGCTCCCTGGGTCAGGCAGTCTTGGCTGTCATCGGTCGTCTCCTCGGGCTCGGTGATACTGCGCCGGTCGCCCGTTCGCGTCTCGACCGTGTATTGACGGTCGCCGTAGAACTCCATCACGATCTCGTTGCCCTCGATGAAGGTCCGGATGATGATCGGCGACGTGGTGTCGTTGGTCCACACATTGTCGATCGCTCCGACCGAGATGGTGGCCTCTCGGCCGACCGGGTAGCGCGAGATGTAGTACGAATGCGGCGTAAAAGCGTTGAGCTCCACTCCGGAGAACCACGCTGTGTTCAGCAGCGTTGTCGAGACCTGCGATAGGCCGCCGCCGATGCCTTTCACCAGTCGACCATCGGCAATGACGCCCGCCTCGACGTAGCCTCGATCTCGGCTGATGGGGGCCAGAGTATCGGCGAGACTGAACTGCTCCCCCGGCATCACCACCGAGCCATTCACGTATCGCAAACCAACCCTGATGTTCTCGGTTCGCCCGTCGTTCTCAGGCCCGGTCGGGAACTCGGAGGTGAACTCGGCCATCACCGCGTCAACGTCCCACTCCTGCGCCTCCTCGTCGCCGATCTCGGGTTGCACTTCGGTCGTCGTCACCAACACGGTGCGGTCCTCGACGGAGACGGTGTCCGATTCGGCTGTCGAAGTCTGTCGTGCGCTGTCCGGGCCGCCCGAGGTTTGCGCGGCACCGTCGGGGGAGCCGGTGCTGGAGTCTCCATCTGAGTCGCCGTCATCGCCGGGCACTTGGTTGGCCTTCAGGATCTCGCGGACACCGGCCAACGCCGCTTCCTCGTCGATCTCCTTGCCCACGGCGGCTTTGGTGATCCGGGGGCGACCTTGATCGCTGAGGCGTACGGATGCATCTCGCGGTGCCTGCTCGATATCGACGAGCGCCCCACCGACAAGGTCGGCCAGACCTTCGGTGTCGAGGGTCAACTGAAGAGCGGCCTCACCCTGGGTGTCTTCGGCTGGTTCAACGCTCAGCAACCGGGACAACTGGTTTGGTGTGATCGTTGCTGTGGCCTCCTCGTCCTCCACCTCGATGACAACGGGGCCCGACAGTGCTGGCTCGGCGTAGTCGGCCACGAACGCCTCGACATCCTCTGCGGTCAGGGCGGCCGGGGCCGGGGTCGTAGGGGCTTCGAACGTCAGCTGCTGGGGCCACTCATCTTCGATCTGGTCCGCGCTGGCAGCAACGTCGAGATCGACGCCGTCCTGAGGCAGGGTGGTTTTGACCTCCCCCTGAGAGAGCACTACTGCCGCCTCTACGGGCGCTTGGTTCACCTCTTCGCTGGCATCGATGAGCGCCTGCTCGAGTTGGTCGCCGTCAACATCCGTCTGCAGCGACATTTCCCGTCCGTTGTCGGTCAGGTGTGCCCACATGGTGCGCGGGTCGAACGACACCCCAGCGACCCCCCTCAACGTCTTGTCAAAATCCACGTTCAGACCCGAGTCCGCCGGGTCAATGCGCGTCTGCTCATCCCCCACCTGCACCGTGACCGGCTCCGTTGTCATGTCCGAGAGCTTGTCCTCCAGCACGCTCCGAGCACCGTTCTCACTCAGCGTGCCGATGTCCACACCCTCCACGGTTGTGCCCGCCGGCACCCTATCGCCCAGGTAGTAGGCCAGGCCGACATACGCTCCGCCGAGCACCAGCAACGCCACGGTCAGCCGAATGATGATGCCGCGCCATTCCCCGCGCGTGCGCTCGCCAGCCACCGGCTGGGCAGGCTGCTGATCGTTTGCCACGAGGTTCCTCTCGGTTGCGCCAAGCCGGGCCCCGGCCCCAATCACACATTAGACACCGGTTGTGCCAGGTCACTGTAGGGAGCCGAAGGTTCCTCGGAAGTGTACGAGCGCCGGGCCAAGATCAGGCGGAGTCGCGACCGCGACGACCTCACCGATCACCAGAGTATGGTCCCCGGCCGAGTGGGTCGCGTAGGTGCGGCATTCAAGGGTGGCTAGGGCACCGTCGATCAGCGCAACGCCTAGAGCGCCTCGGTGATGTGGCACCCGGTCGAGCTGACCGTGCAACGGCCGTCCTGGCGTGGAGAACCATTGCGCGGCAGATCGTAACGACTGCGGCATTACGCTCAGCCCCCAGATCTTGGACTCCATCACGGCGTCATGCCAGCGCGCCTCCTTATCGACACTGATCAACACCAGGACGGGCTCCAGCGACACACTGATCACCGCGGTGGCCGTCATCGCATGGTCGTGCTGCCCAGCGAAGGTCGTCGCCACGACGACTCCGCTGGCGAGCCGGCCGATCGCCCTTCGAAAGTCCATCGCCTCCACAGGTGTGTTCACACTGCTGTTGTTGTCACTGCTGTTGTTGTCACTGCTGTTGTTGTCACCGCTGTTGTTGCCACTGCTTTTATTGCCACTGCTGATGAGGTGGCTGTCGCGGTCTTCGCCACGAGACCGGCGCGGTTCACTCATGAAAAGGCCATTCTCGGTAGCCCTCGCGCTCACTCAAGCGCGCCGCCACGTCATTGCTGAGGGCGTAGTAGCCGTCAAAAACGCTGACCTGCGTGCGGTGATGGCGCAACGCACGAGTTCGCAGATCGGCTGCGGCGCTGTCCACCAGATGATCGGTCACCTCAGAGTCCGCTCCCACCGACGGTGGATATGGCGCGTCGTCACGCAAAAGTTCAAGTCCGGCATCACCCGGCACGTGCTCACGCAGCCACGCCCGATCCTCAACGGCCCATGAGTGCGGCGTGCAGGCGACATACATGCGAGGTCGCAGGTCGGGGTCCAGTTCTGCGAGCGCGGCCACCACCACCTGATGGGTCTTGATGTGGTCAGGGTGACGGTAGCCACCCTCTGGGTCATAGGTCAGCAGCACGTTGGGGCGTATCTCTTGCAGGTGCTCAGCAAGCACGGCGCCTGCCACACTGAGCTCAGCATTGACGAACGCCTGTGGGTGTCGGGCTGCTGTGGATCCGGCCATCCCGCTGTCTCGCCAGCGTGGTTGCGGGTTCAGATCGCTGGCGCCGAGGTAGTGATGGTGCACGCCCAAGGTGTCCATCGCGGCGCGAAGCTCTCCGTGACGAAAGGGGCCGAGGTCGTCACTGCCCTCCAAGTGCGCCCATTCGGCAGGGATGACTTCGCCTTCCTCGCCGAGCGTGGCGGTGATGACGTGAACGGTGCTGCCGGCAAGCACGTGGTGAGCGAGCGCTAACCC
>JBATUU010000347.1:0-6245 GCA_049671385.1 Ornithinimicrobium sp.
GCGGCCGCGACGGTCTGTACCACCCCGCTGACGATCTGACCCCACCGAACGAGGGGACCGGCGTCCGCCAGGAGCAATGGCGCCGTTGCCCCGCTGAGCGCGGCGGCCGGCAGGGCGAGCACGAGAGCCACCGCAGCGACAGCTACCGCGGGGAGCCAGCGCACTCCGACACGCTCGTGGGTGTCGGTCCCCGGCGGGGACAAGGTCATGCTCATGACTGCACTTTCTGCTGGGCTGGACGCGGGTCCCGGTACATCAGGGCACCGAGCGCCACTGCGAACGCGACGCTCGCGATCAGCAGCACCACACCGCCCAGTCGTTGATCGGCCAAGGCGCTCGGGCCCCAGGTCAACTCTAAAGCGAGGAAAAAGTCAGCAGCCAGCAGCCTCGGAGCGGCGATCAGCAGCAGGCCCAGCACAGCGCAGCTTGCGCTCAGACCTACCAGCGCAGCGGCCGCCCCGGTCCACCTGCTGCTCGGAACGAGCCCTGACCGGCGCGGCTGTAGCAAGGCTGACACGAGAGCACAGCCGAACACCATGAGAGCCACCCTGGAGAAGACCGACAGGGGGTGTGAGGTCAGCGCGAGGTGCAGCGCGGGCGTGAGGTAGAGCCCGATCAGGAACAGCAGGACCGCGGAAGCGGCGAGAAAGGGGTCAGCCAACGAGGCGACATACCTGTTCCTCAGCAATGTCTGCACGCACTCTCGTGGCCCCAGCGTGGCATCCGTCCGGGCCGGCAGCGTCCGCAGTGCCAACTGCAGTGGGGCCGCCAGGACCATCAGAACCGGTAGTCCGAACAGCAGCACGACATGGATGAACATGTGCACTGAGAACAGCACCCGCCCATACACCCCTGGGGCGCCACTGGTGAGGTACACCAGCCCAGCGCAGGCCACGAGCCAGGCAATCACCCGTCCAGTGGCCCACACGTCACCGAGGTCTCGGACCCGTCGCACTCCAGCGAGATAAGCGCCGGCCATCACTCCGGCGAGAATGAGAAAGAGCCAGTTGACCCGCCACACTTCAGCCCATGAGCCGAGCGTCAACACCGCAGGCTCACCAAACCCGGTCAGTTGCGCCACCGCAGTGGTGTCCACATCGTGCGAACCGGGTGCGGGCGTACGGGACAACGCCACCGCCAATCCCAAGGCGAGTGCCATCACCAGCATCTCAGTGCTTGCCAGTCGCACAAAAGCCCCCGGCCTATCGACGCCGCCAGCCAGGATCCGCTGGCGCTGCAGATGGCCGAAGACGCCGAGCACCGTGAACGCGACGACCTTGACAAAGATCAACAGCCAGTAGTTGTCGAGCAGGTCAGACGGCTCATCGATGGTTCCAGAGGCGAAGAGGACACCGGAAAGGCCGACCCCGACGAAACACCAGGTGGCAAGGACGGAGAACCGCTGAGCCGTGACCTGGAGCCCTTCGGCAAGGGGGCCGCGCAACATCATCAGACCGAGCAGGCCACCGACCCAGACGCTGACCGAGACGAGGTGGATCGCCAGAGCCGTCACCGCCGTCTCGTGTCCGTCACTGGCGCTGCTGTGCCCTGTGTACCCCATCGGGATGAGCGCAATGCACGAGAGCACGGCAGCCCCGGCCGCGCGGGCTCGCGTGGGGGCGAGCACGCATAGGGCGGTCACAATCCAGACCAGCAACGCTTCGATGGCCATCAAGCGGGTGAGCTCGATCTGGAGCAGGTTGGCGCCTAGCATGCGCCAATAACCGCCCTGGTCGACCATGATGGCCGAGATCTCACTGAAGCTGACCAGCATCGTGATGAGTGTGGCGCTCGCCCAGATCGCCCCCACCCACGCGGCAGCCCTGATCGTCTGGGTCAGCGCGCGCGAGTTCTGCGGCATCAGAAATCCGGCAATGATGAGCAGGCCCACCGTGACCGCGGCAGCTGCGTTGTGCACCACCCCGATCACAAGCTGCCCCCAGCGCACCGCAGGACCGATGTCGGCGATCACCAACACCTGGGTCGCGCCACTCACCGCTCCAGCGGGCAACGCATACGCAACTCCCAGCACCACGAGCACGCCAGCTGGCATCCAACGCAGCGGCGACGGCGCCTCGATGTCATGGGTGTCTGCGCAGGTGTGCGCACGTGCGTGGTCAGCCTGGGGCCGAGCACGTGGCGGTGTGGACACTGCCCCATGCTAGGTCGGCGCCGGGACAAGCGGGGGTCCTGCCGTAGTCGGCGCTGAGTAGAGTTCGGCTATGCCCCAACACCCCGCGGCTCCAGAGGAGCTCGTCGACCTCATCGAGGGCTATCGCCAAGCCATGCGTTCGATGATCGATCTCGCTCGCTCCTGCCCTGAGGCCAAGGCCGATGCGCCAACCCCTTGCCCCGGATGGAGCGTCAAAGACCAGTTCGCCCACATCGCTGCACTGGAGGCCTACTTCGACGGTGGCGACTACCCGGTCCTCGAGCTGCCGGAGCGCGGGCACCTCCGCAGCGACTTCGCCGAGTGGATGGAATATGGCGTGCAGGCTCGCCGACACATGACCCTGGCCGAGGTCGTGGATGAGTTGGAGACGCTGCTATTCAACCGGCTGGCCACGCTGAGCAACCCGGACCTGACCGTCGACTCGATGGTCCTCGGTCCGATGGGCAAAGAGATCACGCTGGGCGACCTGATGGGTCGCCGGCTGACGGACATCTGGGTGCACGAGCAAGATGTGCGTGAGTCGTTGGGACGGATCGGCAACCTCGACAGCCCGGCAGCTGCGGAGTTTGTCTCACGGATCGTCCAGGCCATGCCGGTGGTGCTGCGCAAGCGCCTCGATCTGCCTGCCGGCACCACGGTCATCCTGGAGAGCACCGGACCGGTCACTGCCCGAGTCGGCGTGCGGATGGGTCGCGACAGCCATGACCACGTCGTGGCTCACTCGCTGTTCACCGGCGCTACCGAGGCAGACGAGCAGGATGCTGGATCGGACACCCCTGATGACGGTGGCAGGGCTGCTGAGGACACCAGCGCAGACACCAACTCCGCCGTCACGATCAGCATGACCACCGACGCGTTGACCCGGCGAGCCGCGGGCCGACGCAGCACACAGGACACGACATACAAGGTCATCGGCGATGAAGACACTGCCCGCGCGGTGCTCGACGTGTTGGCCATCACGCCGTGAGTGACCAGGCCAGATAACCTAGCCTCCGACCCCCGATGAAGGAGTTGCCCCGATGAAGCGCACTGCAGTGATCGCACTGGCCGCCGTGACCCTGACGGTTGCCGGGTGCACCACGTCCGACCCCACGCCACCGGGGTCTCTCGGGGCTGTTGAGGAAGAGGGCGAAGGCCATGGCGGCGGTGAAGGCGAAGGAGGCGAGGGGCACAGCGAAGAGGGCGCCTCCGAGGGGGAAGGCAGCGAAGGGGAAGGCAGCGAAGGGGAAGGCAGCGAGAGCGAAGCCGAAGGAGGGGAGAACGAAGCAGAACAGACCGGGAGCCCTGAAGGTGAGGGTGAGTCGGCAGAGGGTGAAGAGTCGTCGGAGGGCGAGGCAGGCGGCGAGAACACGCAGGCACCAAGCGGGGAAGACCTACCGGATGTGTCTGAGATGAGCGACGACACGTGTGTTGCGTTCTTTGACGGTGCAGCGCCGGTGGCGGGTCAAGCACAGGACGCACGCTTTTTGGTCTCACGAGGGGCCGTGAACAACCTGACCTCGCTAGAGTTCTCGGAGATCGACGTTTTGGCCCAGCGCATCGAGGAGTTGGCCTCGACGGGCAACGAAGAACAAGCCGAGCTCATCGAAGCGATCAATGCCCCGTTCACAGACCTGCAGCAAGCCGTCAGTGACGAGGACGCACAGGACTCCGAGTCCGGCGAGGTGTCCTACGACTCCATCGACGTCGACGAAGCCGAGCAGGCACAGGAGGACTTCACCCAGTCGTGCCTGTCGGAGTCCTAGTCCTCGACGTCAGCTCATCCTGACTTAGCGGCTCTCGTGTAGTAGATCAGGCTGCCGATGAATGCCACCAGGATGAGGCTGCATGCACCGGCGACCCATAGGCCGGTGTCCCATTCCCAGAACAACGACACCACGACGCCGACGATCACCAGCCCCACCGCTATTTGGCCGGCCAACCTCGTCGCCTTGAACTGGATGAGGCGCTCCTGAGCGTCGGCCTCCGACCCCATCACCAACCTGGCGCCCGGCGTGAGCCTGCGAGCGACCGACTGCAGAACGGCATACCCCATGAACACGGCAGCACCGCCGATGGCGACCTTGGGGTTGCCACGTGAGAGGCCGATGACGAGCACGGCCACGGCAGCGACTAAGCACAGCAGCGTGAAGAGGCGATCCTTGACGCGCGGAGCAATCGGCATACGCGCAGATTATCTGTTCACCCGATGCGCCAGCCGGAGCCACTGCTTCGCTCGCTCGACCTCGTCCTCGTCGGGCGGCCCGAGAGCGTGCCATTCCACGTCCACGCAGGCCACCTCCGGAGATGACTCGATGCCCGCGAGATTGCTGGATGCCCGCGAGGCCGGGCGGGGAGGCCAAGCTCGCGAGGATTGTGCGTCCTCGCCGATGATCGACGACTTAGCGAGATGCTTTAGGGACTCAGGCAAAGAGCCTGAGATCGACTAACCCCAGACGAGGGCGCGGGAGGGATCCTGCAACAGAGCGGCCAGATCAGCCAAGAAGCGGGATCCCAGTTCACCGTCGATGAGCCGGTGGTCAAACGAGACTGCTAACTGGGTGATCCAACGCGGCTCGATCCGCTCGGTGCCATCCGCGGCGGTCATCACCCACGGCTGACGGCGCACGGCCCCGAAACACACGATCATCGACTCACCGGGGTTGATGATCGGCGTGCCGGTGTCGACGCCGAAGACTCCGACGTTGGTGATTGTGATGGTGCCGCCTGACATCTGTGCGGGCTGGGTGCGCCCGGCACGCGCCGTCGCGATCAGATCAGCCATCGCCTCGGCGAGCTGGCGCATATCCATCAGGTCGGCATCCTTGATGTTCGGCACCATGAGGCCTCGCGGCGTGGCCGCCGCAATTCCGAGGTTCACGTAGTGGCGCTGCACGATCTCGCCGGCATCGCCATCCCAGGCAGCATTCACACCGGGGTGACGCTTGATGGCCAGCGTCAGTGCTTTGGCCAGAACCAGCAGCGGGCTGACCTTCAGATCGCGGAACTCTCGCTCGCCCTTCAACCGCTCCACCAGATCCATCGTGGCGCTGACATCGACAGTGATGAACTCCGTGACGTGCGGCGCGCTGAAGGCCGAGTCGACCATCGCGTTCGCCGTCATCTTGCGCACGCCCTTGACCGGCGTGCGTGTCTCGCGCGGCCCTGATCGGTCAAACCCGGGCGGCGCGTATGCCGCATCGCCGGATGTCGAGACCTGCTCATGGGGCGTCGTCGCAGCGGTCGCGTCGTCCTGATGCTTCGTCTCTCTCGCGAGGTGCTGGTCGATATCGGCCCGGGTGATCACACCGTCGTCACCCGACGGGTGCACCGCCGCGAGATCCACCCCGCGGTCCTTCGCGTACTTGCGCACGGGTGGCTTGGACATGGGTCGAGGCTTGGCTTCCGGCGCAGCAGGCGCTGCCTGGTCCGACCCGTGACCGCCTTTGCGCCGTCGCCGGGTCGTCGCCCCTACCGAGGGCCCGTAACCGACCAGGTTGGGCTCTCGCTCCACCGGAGTGCTCGGCTTTTCATCGGTGACCTGCGGCACCAGATCATCGGCCAATTCGTCATTGGAGTTCACATCCTCACCCGCACCAGAGGCGGGATCATCGGATACGTCATTGGCGTTCACGTCCGCACCCGCACCGGAGGCGGGATCATCGGATCCGTCGTCGATGTCGATGATCGCGTTGCCCACCTCGACCACGTCACCTTCGGCCGCTAGCAGCTCGCGCACCACGCCGTCATACGGGATCGGCAACTCCACCAGCGACTTGGCGGTCTCGACCTCGACCACGATGTCGTTTGTTGCGACGTGATCTCCGGCCTTGACCCTCCAGGTCACGATCTCCGCCTCGACCAAACCTTCACCGGGGTCCGGCAGCACAAACTTCGGCACGATGACTCCTCAGATAGTCCGGGGCAGTGGTCCAGAGCACTCAGCAGGCGCGGACACTCAGTAGTCCAGGACAGCGTCGACGGCGTGCAGGATGCGATCCAGGTCGGGCAGAAAGACCTCTTCATGGCGACTCGGCGGGTACGGGATGTTGTAACCGCCCACCCGCTGCACCGGGGCCTCCAAGTGATAGAA
>JBATUU010000348.1:0-19492 GCA_049671385.1 Ornithinimicrobium sp.
GACCCGGGTAGACTTGGCGTAGTCGATACGAAATTCGGGGTGCCCAACGAGCGGGCGCCCCGCCAACGGGAGGATTACCGACATGAGCAAGCGGGCACGCAAGCGCCGAGCTGGCAAGAAGAAGGGCGCAAACCACGGCAAGAAGCCAAACGCATAGTCGCGCAACGCATTTGACCCAGGTACCGGGTCACTACGAGGGGCCGTGTCCGACGGGGCAGGGCCCTTCGTCGCGTTCAATCTCAGGGCGTCTACCGGGACTGGCTGCGGCTCACGGTGATTGAGGTGATCCGGGAGACCACTTGCATCCGCAGCGCACTCGGAGCCGGCTCAGCACAGCAAGCGCGACGGACGATTGATTTCAACAACAGATCGCGCTCGTACTCTCGAAGGCATGCACCGCACTGATCCAGATGCTCTTTGATGCGCTCACGGTCTTCGGGATTCGCCTCATTGTCGAGATATTCAAAGAGGCGCAAGATGACCTCTGCGCAATCGTTTTGATCCACGTTATCGGGAGTGGCATCTATGTTGTTCATCCCTGCACCGCCCCGTCATTGATAAATCCTCGCTCAATGGCGTAGTCGGTCAGTAGATCACGTAACTGCCGGCGCCCGCGATGGAGGCGCGACATCACCGTCCCTATGGGTGTGTCCATGATTTCGGCGATCTCCTTATAGGCAAAGCCCTCGACGTCGGCCAAGTACACCGCCATCCGAAAATCCTCGCCGATCGAAGCCAATGCCCGCTTCACGTCCGAGTCGGGTAGATGGTCCAGCGCCTCGACTTCGGCTGAACGCAAGCCACGCGACGTGTGCTGCTCAGCCCGAGCCAACTGGTAGTCCTCGACCACGGCCGAGTCGGACTCCTTCGGCTGGCGTTGCTTCTTGCGGTAGGTGTTGATGTAGGTGTTCGTCAGGATGCGGTACATCCATGCTTTGAGATTTGTGCCGGGTCGGTACTGGTGGAAGGCAGCGAATGCTTTCGCGTACGTCTCCTGTACCAAATCCTCGGCGTCCGTCGGATTTCGAGCCGTTCGTAGGGCGGCGCTGTACATCTGATCCAAAAGCGGCATCGCTTCGCGCTCGAATCGCTCCGCGCGCGCCTGCTCGGACTCCTGCGCGACAACCACGGCGGCGTCTCGCTCAACTTGGGTAGCCAGGTCATCCTCAATGTGATTGCTCATCGCCCCCCAATTTACCTGTTGCTCATCAGGGCGGCCCACACTGGCCCGCTCTGATTCCACTGTGGCGAGCATGCGCGCCCTCCGACCGATTGACCTGCGATGAATACTTGACAGTTTTTCCAACCAACCGCAGTGCTGGGCAATTCCCCGCAACCTTTAAAGGGACCGGCGACGTGACACGATGGAGGGGTGGACAGGCAGGCAGAAAGTGGTGGGCTGCGACCGCTGAAGCAGTCGCGCAAACTGCAGAACGTGTTGTATGAGATCCGTGGCCCGGTGGCCGCCCGGGCAGCCGCTCTGGAGGCAGCCGGTCACCGCATCCTCAAGCTCAACATCGGCAATCCCGCCCCGTTCGGTTTCGATGCGCCCGACGCCATCTTGCGCGACATGCTCGCGGCACTTCCGAGCGCCCAGGGGTACTCCGAGTCGCGCGGCATTCAGTCCGCCCGCCGGGCGATCGTCTCTCGATACCAGGAGGTGGCCGGCTTCCCCGCGTTCGATGTCGACTCGGTCTACCTCGGCAACGGCGTGTCCGAGCTCATCATGATGACACTGTCAGCCCTCCTCGACAACGGCGACGAGGTGCTGATTCCAGCACCTGACTACCCCTTGTGGACGGCAGCAACCAGCCTGGCGGGAGGGACACCCGTGCACTACCTGGCTGATGAAGCCGACGGTTGGAACCCTAGCGTCGAAGATATCCGCGCCAAGATCACTCCGGCCACCAAGGCCATCGTGATCATCAATCCCAACAACCCAACGGGCGCCGTCTACTCGCGCGAGGTGCTGGAGCACGTGGCACAGATCGCCCGAGAGAACTCTCTGCTGATCCTGGCTGACGAGATATACGACCGCATCCTGTACGACGATGCCGAGCACATCAGCATGGCCCAGGTTGCCCCGGACTTGATGGTGTTAACACTCAACGGCCTGTCCAAGACCTATCGGGTGGCTGGCTATCGCGCCGGCTGGTTGGTCATCACTGGGCCTACCGCGCACGCCGCTGGCTTCCTAGAGGGCATCGAGCTGCTCGCCTCCACCCGGCTGTGTCCCAACGTGCCGGCCCAACACGCCATACAAGCGGCCGTCAGTGGCCACCAAAGCATCAACGAGTTCATAGCACCCGGTGGACGGCTGGCGCAGCAACGTGATCTCGCAGTGGCCATGCTGGACTCCATGCCAGGGGTGAGCTGCGTGACGCCCCGTGGGGCGCTCTATGTCTTCCCTCGCCTCGATCCACAGGTGCACGACATCCGCAGCGACGAGCGACTCTGTCTCGATCTTCTCGAGCAAGAGCACCTCCTGGTGGTCCATGGCACAGGCTTCAACTGGCCGTCGCCGGATCACGTGCGGATCGTCACCCTGCCCTGGGCCGGGGAGTTGCAGGCGGGTTTGGAGCGCCTGGGCAACTTCCTCGCGCACTATCGCCAATGATCCGCGACGCTTCGGCAGCGGGTAGGTATCTGCTCCTGATGTCGCTGGATGACAGTCTGGGCCGCTGATGTGTGGCCGGTATGCCGCGAGCGCCGAACCCGATGATCTGATCGAGGCGTTCGTCATCGACCGCGACACGACCGGTGATCCCACCCGGTCGCTGTTGGTCAAGCCACAGCAACCTCCCCCGGGAACGCCCGACTACAACATGGCACCGAGCAAGCAGGCCCCGGTCGTGTTGCAGCGACCCGGTGAGCCCACCGAAGACGCTGGCCGGCAGGGCCACGATCGTGCCGTCCCGACCGAGCGATCGCTGCGTCTCCTGTCGTGGGGTTTGGTCCCGTCGTGGAGCAAAGACCCGCGAGGTGGTGTCCGAATGATCAATGCCCGCGCCGAGACGCTGCTCAGCAAGGGTGCCTTCGCACGGGCCGCCCGCACTCGCCGATGCCTTGTGCCAGCAACGGGTTGGTATGAGTGGCAGGTCTCCACCACAGCACGCACATCGGCCGGCAAACCACGCAAGCAGCCGTTTTTCATCACGCGCGTGGACCAGCGCCCCATCGCCTTCGCCGGACTCTATGAGTTCTGGAAGGACCCCACGCCGCCGCCGGAGGCACCCACACCCTGGTTGGTGACCTTCACCATCATTACGACCGCTGCCGAGCATGGCATGGACCGGATTCACGATCGTCAACCGGTCGTGCTCGATCAAGACACCTGGGATGACTGGTTGAACCCGAGGCTCAGTGACCCGGGCCACGTGCAGACCGTGCTGGATGCCCCGCCGCCGGGCCGGTTCACTGCCTGGCCGGTCAGCCCCGCTGTCAATGCTGTCGCCAACAACAGCCCCGACCTCCTCGATCCACTGCCGACCGCAGACCTCGTCGGGGTCTTGGACCCGCAGACGGGTGAGATCATCGGCCCAGCGTGAGCCGCTCGTGAGCTCTTTCGTCACTGAGATCCTCACCACCCAGGGTCTGGCCCGAGTGCATCACTACCCGGCGCAGCGCTCCGGCTCCTCGGCATCGGGGACTGTGCTGTTGGGCCACGGCGCCGGGGGCGGCGTCGGATCCGCCGACCTGCAAGCCCTGACCTCCCTTGCCGGTCACGGTTGGCATGTCGCGCTGATCGAGCAGCCCTGGCGCGTGGCAAGTCGTCGCATAGCGGTCGCGCCCCCTGCACTCGATATGGCAACCAGCGAGATCTTGGAGGCACTGGCTGCCGACGAAGCACTGGTCAGACCGTGGGTCTTGGGTGGTCGCAGCGCGGGAGCCAGAGTCGCTTGCCGACTGAGCCACACTGCCCAGGCATGCCTGCTCATCGCCTTCCCCCTGGTGCCGACCCGGCGTGATGGCAGCCTCGGGCCCAGCCGTGGCCCCGAGCTCGTGATGCCACTCGCCGCCGGCATACCGACGCTGGTGCTGCAAGGCCATCGCGACCCGTTCGGCAGTCCATCGGACATTACGGCGGTTGTGCCGGACGCGCGGGTTGTCAGCTATCGGGGGGACCATAGCGTCCCTCGCGACCCCGGCGCCCTGGTGACCCCCGTGGGCAACTTCTTGAACGCACTAACCTAGAGGCGCACTCCTCCACCATACGAAGGGCCCGATGGACCGCACAGACACTGCACCTGCAGATGACGCGATGCCCGCTGGCACGTTGTGGCCCGCGCCGCACACGTGCGCGCCAGTCTCCGGCTCGGTCCGGGTGCCCGGCAGTAAGTCGCTGACCAATCGCTACCTCGCGCTGGCCTCGTTGGCCGATGGACCCAGCGTGCTGCGCCACCCGCTGACCTCCCGCGACACCACGCTGATGCGGTCAGCTTTGACGCAACTGGGGACGCAGATAGAGATCGATGAAGCAGCTGCGACCTGGACGGTGACTCCCCCCTCCATCATCCGGCCAGAGACGCGCATCGACGCAGGCTTGGCCGGCACCGTGATGCGATTCGTCCCAGCGATCGCGGCTCTTGCCACCGGTAGCACCACCTTTGATGGCGATGAGCACGCCCGGAGCAGGCCGATCGGGCCGCTGATCAATGCCTTACGTGACTTGGGCGTTGACATCGACGACGGTGGGGACCCGCACTTGCCGTTCGTGGTGCACGGCAACGCCGTCATGCCAGGCGGAGAGGTGGGCCTGGATGCCTCGCAGAGTTCGCAGTTCGTATCGGCGCTTCTGCTCGTCGGTGCACGCTTTGAAGCGGGCTTGACCTTGCGGCATACCGGGCAGCGGATGCCGAGTCGTCCACATATTCAGATGACAGTGCAGACGCTAGAGCAGGCCGGGGTCAACGCCCGTGAAACCGAGCCAGGGGTCTGGCGAGTCGAGCCGGGTCCGATCCGCAGGTTCGACGTCACCGTGGAGCCGGACCTGTCATCGGCGGCTCCCTTTCTGGCATTGGCTGCCGTCACCGGTGGCTCGATCACTGTGGCCGGCTGGCCTACCCGGACAACGCAGGCTGGCAACATGATGCCCCAGGTGTTGACAGCGATGGGTGCCACCGTGGACTGGGTCGAGGGTGCCCTCACCGTCACCGGCCCGCCGCGCGGCACCTTGCGCGGCCTCGACCTCGATCTGAGCGATTTCGGTGAGCTGACCCCGGTCATTGCCGCCGTGGCGGCCTTGGCGAGCACTCGCAGCCGGTTGCGCGGTGTCGAGCACCTGCGCGGACACGAGACCGACCGGTTGGCGGCGCTGCATACCGAGTTGACCCGGCTTGGCAGTGACGTGACCGAGCATGACGACGGTATGACCATCAGGCCCGCCACCCTGCGAGGGGCCAGGCTGCAGACCTATGGGGATCACCGGATGGCGATGGCTGCCGCGGTGCTCGGCGCGGCCGTCGAAGGCATATCGGTGGTCGATGTTCAGACGACGAGCAAGACCTACCCGGGGTTTGAGGACACCTGGTCGGCGCTGGTGAGTTAGCCCATGGGGCGGTTCGACCACTACGACGAAGACTCCTTCACGGCCCGTCCGGGTCGTCGTGGGTCTCGCCCTCGGAGTAAAGATCGGCCCAGCCACGATGACGCTGAAATCGGCCAGGTCATCGCGGTGGATCGTGGGCGGTACACCACCCGCGTGGATGGTCGTGTGGTGATCGCGATGCGCGCTCGAGAGGTCGGCCGCCACCGGATCGTAGTCGGCGATCAGGTGGCGATGGTGGGTGACACCACCGGAGAGGTCGACACCCTGGCCCGGATCGTGCGCGTCCTGGACCGGCGCAGTGTGCTGCGGCGCAGTGCTGATGACAGCGACCGAGTCGAGCGCGTCATCGTCGCCAACGCCACCCACCTGGCGATCGTGACGGCTCTGGCAGACCCTGAGCCGCGGCCGCGGATGATCGACCGATGCCTGGTTGCGGCATACGACGCAGGTTTGGAACCGATCCTGGTGCTGACTAAAGCAGACCTTGCCGATCCCACAGACCTCACCCTGCAGTACGAAGCACTCTCCGTGCCTTCGGTGGCGATCTCACTGAACCAGGACAGGGGCGAGGCTCAGACGGGTGCCGCAGTCACCGATCAGGGTGGCCTGGCGGACCTGCGCCGGCGGTTGGCTGGCAACCTCACCGTCTTGGTCGGACACTCCGGCGTGGGCAAGTCGACGCTCGTCAACGCGCTCGTGCCCACGGCGCAGCGGGCGGTCGGTGTGGTCAACGACGTCACCGGTCGCGGACGGCATACCTCGACCAGCGCGGTCGCTTTGCCGTTGGTCGACGGGGGCTGGGTGGTAGACACTCCGGGCGTTCGCTCGTTCGGGTTGGGGCATGTCGACCCGGCAACGTTCGTGGAGCACTTCGATGATCTCGCTGCCGGCGCAGCCGACTGTCCACGCGGTTGTAGCCACGACGAACCGGACTGCGCCCTGGACTCCTACGTTACCTCCGGCGCCGCAGGGCGCGGGGGCGCGGTCCGGTTGGAGTCACTTCGCCGTTTGCTGCGTAGCCGCACCGATCCCGTGTAGGCGTGGGCAAAAGGTCTTGTCGTGGCTGGACCACGCCTGCGCTGATGATTGCGCCGGCATCGCGGACGGTGGCACTACGGTAACCACCGTGAACTCCTTTGCCGACGACCTACGCCTGGCACATGTACTGGCCGACACAGTGGAGCAATACACCACCTCGCTGTTCCACTCCGCTGACTTGGAGATCACCGCCAAGGACGACGGCAGTTTGGTGACCCAGGCAGACCTGCACACCGAGGAGCTGTTGCGCTCGCAACTCCTGCGCACCCGACCTCGTGACATGGTGCAGGGCGAGGAAATGCCGACTACCGGCACCGGTGAGCGCCGCTGGATCCTTGACCCGATCGATGGCACCAACAATTTCATCCGGGGCGTGCCGGTATGGGCGACGCTGATCGGCCTCGTCGTCGACGGGGAGCCGGTGCTGGGCTTAGTCTCGGCGCCGGCGCTGCAACGCCGCTGGTGGGCGGCCAGTGGCTCCGGCGCTTGGACCGGCCGGAGTCTGAGCCAAGCACGCCGCATCCACGTTTCCGACACGTCGTTGATCGAGCATGCGTCACTGTCCTACGCCTCGCTGGACGCATGGTGGCACCACCCCCAGCGCGCGGGATTTCTCGACTTGGCCAGGTGCTGCTGGCGAACGCGTGGCTACGGCGACTTCTGGACACACTGTCTGGTGGCTGAAGGTGCCGTCGATGTCGGCATTGATCCAGCTCTCGCGGTGCACGACATGGCAGCGCTGGCACCCATCGTGACCGAGGCGGGCGGCCTATTCACCGATCTGAAGGGCCAAGAAGGGCCCTTCGGCGACAGTGCTCTATCCAGCAATGGGGTGCTGCACGATGCCGCACTGGCTGCGCTGGCCGGCAGCGGTTAGCCGTGTCGCACGCCTGGCCACCTCACGGGGTGTCCAGACGTGCCACGACGGTCATCTCAGCACCACCGAGGGCGCGTAATCCATCGGCATGCTCGTCGGCGTCAGCAACCACCACAATGGTCCAGTCCGGACCGCTGCGCACTGAATCCCACGCTACCGACGCGGCCTGCAGATCGACCCGTCGAGCGGTGGCCAAGGTATCGGTGACGAAATCCGAGCCCAGTCCATCCAGACTGAGTCGGATGAGCTCGTCGGCAATACCATCGGCGCTGCTGTACCGCCCGGGAGCCGTCTTCGCCACATAGTTGGCTGCGTGTTGCACCTCGGCCGCACTGAGGTCATCTCCGCTGAAGGACAACACCTCGATGAGAGTTGCCAGGGCATCCACCGTCGCCTCGGCCCGCACGGCGCCGCCGACGCTGCACACCCCGGTCGAGCGGCGGGGACGAAACGCTGCGTGCATGCCATAGGTGTAGCCGCGTTCCTCTCGCATCACCGCATCGATGCGTGACTGCGGTGATCCGCCGAGCAGGAAGCCCAGGACTTGATAGGTACCCCAACCATGCTGGGTTCGACGAGAGGGGCCAGGGCGACCAAGGGTGAAGTGGCTCTGCGCTGAGCCGGGCCGGTCGACGACGACGAGCCGGGAGGCGTCGGCAGCCCGGCGTTCACCCGGCTCGGGTGCAACCTCACCAGCTTCACCGTCCGGGCTGTCGTGGCGGGTCGTCCATACCCCTAGGTAATGGGCAACGAGATCGGCTGCAGGCTGCGCCAGTGTCGAGGTGTCCCCCGCGATCACCAGCGTGGCACCGTGCGGAGTGACGTATCGCCGATAGTGCTCGCGCACATCGAGGGGCTCAATTGCTGCCACTGATTTCTCGCTGCCTGCGGTTGGCCTGCTCGCGCGGTCGTCATCGCTGTAATAGGTGCGCGCGAACTCAATGGCTGCCCGCGCGGCTGCGTCGGCGTAGTCGTGCTGAATGTCGCTGATCCGGACCCGCTTGAGTCGCTGCACTTCAACGTCGGGGTAGGTGGCTTCGCACAGGGCCTGCGCCAAGATGTCGAGACCGGCTTCGAAATGCTCGGCAATCACTTCCATCTCCAGCACAATGCCGCGGCCGGATACACCGGCGCCGAAGGCGATGCCATATCGCTCAATCAGGTCGGCGAACTCTTGAGAGGTATACCTGGTGGTGCCCTCGTCGAGGGCGTGCGCCATCAGCGAAGCGACCCCTTCGACAGCTCGTGGCTCCATGCTGAGCGGCACCGGCAAACCCAGACGGAGCGAGATCACGTGTTGCCCCGGAAGGTGCACTGTGAGCACCTGCAGCCCCGTGTCCATGCGCGCCGTCGTCGGCTCCGGGAACGCCCACATCGGCGCCGGGCTCACGCCTGGACGTCGGATACCAGTCATGCCGCGCACGTCCTTCATGCCGCTGCGCCCTGTCGCCGATAGGTCACCATGGCAGCAGTCTGCGGGGTGAGGTAGCGCTGCGCTGCGGCGCAGATCTGCTCAGGACTGATCGAGCGCAACCTATCCAAGTACGTGTTGATGTAGCCAGGGTCGCCGTGGCGAGCCATGCCGTGACCGATGATGTCGGCACGGCTCTCGATTGAGCCACAGGCACCCAGCCACGAACGCGCTGAGTCGGCATGCACCGCGGCGAGCCGTTCTGCGTGAGGGCCATCGGCGAGGAATGCCGACAGCTCTTCGCACAACCCAGCCTCCACGCGCTCGAGCGAGAAGTCCGGCGCGACATCGATCACGATGTAGCCCAACGATGTGCCATCGCGGAGCCCGAGAGCGCCTGCCGCGCAGTCAATCGCACTCTCGTCTTGACGAACCAACCGGCGTTGGACCAGCGAGGACGTCATGCCGGCGACCAGGTCCAGCGCTAGGACTGATGCCATGAAGTGGTGCGAGGTCACCTCAGGTAGCCGAAAGCACGTGTACAACCGGTCATTCGGCACCTCCCCGCCCATGGCACGGTGCAGACGCGTGGTGTGTGGCGCCAAGGGCGGTGTACCGGGGCCGAGGGCAGCAGCCACGTGCTGGTCGCCGGAGGTTGCGGGCTCGCCGAAGTACTTCTGCGCCCACTCCATACCCTGGTCAACGCCGAGATCACCGACGATCGTCAGGATTCGGCGCTCGGGCCGATAGTGGTTGGCGTAGAACGTGCGCACCGTGTCGAGGGAGGCGGCCCTCAGGTCCTGCATGGAGCCGATGGGTGTGTGCCGGTAGGGATGGTCCTCGGTGAACGTGACCGCGCACATCGCCTCGAGGGCATCGCCGTAGGGCTGGTTGTCGTTGCGTTGTCGTTTTTCCTCAACGACCACGTCACGCTGGTTGTCGAGGTTCTCTTGGGTCAACGCCGGCAGCAAGCCCGTGTGCCTGTCGGCCTCAAGCCAGAGGGCCAGCTCGGTGGCCCCTCGGGGAACGGTCTCGTAGTAGGTGGTCTGGTCAAAGGATGTGGTGGCGTTGCATCGACCCCCATGCCCCATGAGGAGGGCGAAGTGCTCGCCTTCGGAGACGTTTGCGGAGCCTTCGAACATGAGATGCTCAAACAGGTGCGCCAGGCCGGTTTCACCGGCGACTTCGTGTCGAGAGCCGACATCCATCGCGATGTTGATGCTGACCTCCGGCACCAGGTGATCTTCGCTGATCAGGACATGGGTGCCGTTGTCCAGGGTGGCAGCAGTCACGGGGTAGTCGAACGACATGGCGCCACCCTATGGGTCGTGCCTGTCCTCTTCGGTGGGCTCGTCCGGCTCATCACCATGTGGCGTGTTGCTCTGGCCCTCGTCGTCGTGCTCGGCTGAACTCGGGCGCATGACGCGACCGAGCTGTTCGGGGAGTTGGCGCTCATCGGCTTCCATCGCCAACCGGCCAAACACTTGTTGCTCGGTGATCGTCCGCTGCGCCCTGTCCCGACCCAAAAAGGTCACCGCCCAGTGCAGCAACGTGGTGACTTGGGACTTGAAGCCGATGATGTAGAACAGGTGGACGATCAGCCACATCCCCCACGCCAAGAAGCCGGTGACCTTGATCGGTCCAACCTCGGCGATAGCGCGGAAGCGAGCAACCGTTGCCATGTTGCCCTTGTCGAAGTACTCGAAGTCTTCGCTCACCGACTCACCAGCCAGGTCGCGCTCGATCTGAGCCCCAGCGTGACGCGCTGTCTGGATCGCCGTTTGAGCCACACCGGGCAGGTCGTTCAACGTGATCATGTCACCGATGACGAAGACCTCCGGGTGGCCAGGCAGTGTCAGGTCTGCATTGACCGGGATCCGGCCGCTGCGGTCGACCTCAAGCCCGACTTGATCAGCCAGGATCTTGGCGAGAGGGCTGGCCGAGACTCCCGCAGCCCATACCTTGGTCACGGCCTCGATACGCTGGGGCTCACCGTCACCCTCCTGATAGACCAGACCCGACTCGTCCACGTCGGTGACCATCGCGCCGAGGCGAACATCGACGCCCATGCCCTCGAGCTCTGCCTTCACCTTCTCCTGCAGTGAAGGAGCGAATGAGCTGAGGACGGCGTCGCCACCGTCGAGCAGGATGATTCGAGATGACTTGGGATCGATATGACGGAACTCGTCGTGAATGGTGCGCTGAGAAAGCTCGATCAACTGTCCGGCCATCTCGACCCCGGTCGGTCCCGCACCCACGCAGACGAACGTCATCAATCGCTCGACGTCTGCCACCTCGCCACGGGAGGCAGCCAACTCGGCCAACTCGTAGGCTCCGTAGATCCGGCCTCGTAGCTCGAGGGCGTCGTCGATGCTCTTCATCCCCGGCGCGTACCGCGCAAAGTCGTCATTGCCGAAGTAAGAGGTCTTCGAGCCCGCTGCGACAATCAAATAGTCGTAGCTGTAGTTGTCCTCCACCCCGAGAGTGACCGTCTTGAGGGTCTGTGACTGCACGTCGACATCGGTGACGGTGCCTAGAAGCACTTCAGCGTTCGTCTGCTTGTGCAGGATCTCGCGGGTTGCTGGGGCGATCTCTCCAGAAGACAAGATGCCGGTTGCGACCTGGTAGAGCAAAGGCTGAAACAGGTGGTGGCTGGTACGTGCGATAACCGTGATCTGTACCGCCGCGTCGGCGAGGGCTTGAGCGGCGAAGAGACCGCCGAAGCCCGATCCGATGATGACGACGCGGGGCTTGGTGCGCGGGTAGTCAGTCATGTAGACGAACTCTACGTAGGGTCCGGCCACGACGCAGTGTCAGGGGTAGGGCCTACCCTGCTCATAGTCGAGCCCACCTTCATCCATCCTGCAGGGAGAAGCTCATGGCACAGAACAAGACACAGCCCACGCAGGTAGATCCTGCCGAGTTCATTGCCAGCGTCGAGCATCCGACGCGACGGGGTGACGCTGAAACCCTGCTTCAGCTGATGAGCCGCATCACGGGTTACTCGCCCACCATGTGGGGCGCATCCATCGTGGGGTTTGGCACCTACGCCTACACCTACGAGTCCGGCCGCGAGGGCGAGTTCCTGATCACCGGCTTCTCGCCGCGCAAGGCCAATACAACGGTGTACGTGCTGCCCGGCTATGAGGACCTCACCGAGGAGCTGAGCCGACTCGGGAAGCACAAAATCGGGCGCAGTTGCCTGTACATCAACAAACTGGCTGATATCGATCTCGATGTGCTGACCGAGATCGTCACCAAGGGCGTTGCCCACATGCGGGCCAACTACGACACCTGGGACTAGCGCGACGTCCCGTTCCTGTCCCGGTGGGCACACCCCGGCCAGCAGCACGGACGGCGCTTTCGCTCGGCCAGTTCGGTCTGCGCGCGATCGATCCGGCGCTTGCTGGTCCCGCACCCATGACGCTCGTAGCGTCCTCGCGCACGTCGTGCACGGTGCCACTGTCGATCTTCTGTTGGGCCATCGGTCCAACATAACGAATCTGCGCTGGTCCGGATGCCGCACCTACAGATGGCCCGCCGAGCACCCATCCCAGACCGAAAAACCCGACCCTGTGAAGGACCGGGGTTTTCGCGAACTTTTCGTGGTAGCGGGGGCAGGATTTGAACCTGCGACCTCCGGGTTATGAGCCCGGCGAGCTACCGAACTGCTCCACCCCGCGTTGGTGACTTAATGCTAGGTCAGTCCTCGCGGCACGCCAAATCGCTGCCGCGGGGACCAACCCAAGGATCTACGGCTCCTCAGTGCTGGAGCTCACGTCTCCTGTCTCGCTATCCAGGCTGATCGAGCCACCTTCTGGAGAGGCGTTCACAGCACGGTTGATGGCTTCTTCGAGTCGGTCCTGTGCCTCCGCGTAGGCGGCCAGGTCGTTCTCGCTGAGCGCAGCTTGACCGTCGGCATATGCCTCCTCGATGTCGGCAATGGCCTGCTCTAGGTCGCCGGCGTCTCCACTGGGAGCCTGTTCCTCGTCATCGCCCGGCTCGGCAGTTTCCTCGCCTGTATCGCCCTCCGACGACTCATCCGAATCGGGTCCGTCGATCGGCTCGTCAGCGCCTGCACCTTGGTCTCCCGCTTCAGCGCCGGAGTCACCACCAAAGAGCTCATCGAGGGCGCCATCCAAGGTGTCCGACCAGGCGAGTTCATCACCGAAGGCCACCACCACAAGCCGCTGCAGCGGATACGACGATCCGCCACTGGCTTGCACATAGACCGGCTCGACATACAGCAGTCCGCCACCAACCGGAAGCGTCAGCAAGTTACCGATGGTTACCTCGGAGCCTTGCTGGCGGTTCAAGTTCAAGAACTGCGACAAGGTCTGGGTGAACGCGTCCGAGGTCTCATTCGAGCTGGAGATCTCGTTCTGGAACTGCCCAGGACCGTTGACGGTGCTGTCTCGTGGCAACTCAAGCACGCGCAATTGGCCGTAATCTTCGCGTCGCTTTCCATCCTCATTACCAGCGTCAGCATCGACAGCCATGTATCCCGTGAGGTTTTGACGCTCCTCACCCCGGGGGATGAAGTTAGTCGTCAATGAGAAGGTCGGCTCATCCTGACCTGGCATCGCGATGCTCAAGTAGTAGGGCGGCTGGTCGACCTGACTCGAACCTTCGATGCTGGGATCCTCGGACACGCGCCAGAAATCCTGACCACCGAAGAAGGCCTCGCCGGTCTGCACGTGGTACTTCGACATCACCTCACGCTGCACCTTGAAGAGATCTTCGGGGTACCGCAGATGCGACATCAGTTCGCCATCGATCTCAGACAACGGCTCAACGGTGTTGTCGAAAGCCTCCGACCACGCCATGAGCATCGGATCTTCCTCATCCCAGGCGTACAGGGTGATCTCACCGTTGTAGGCATCCACCGTCGCCTTGACCGAGTTGCGAATGTAGTTGACTTCGCCACCTCCGATCGACTGGACGTTGTTGGCTGTGCTGACCAGGGAGTCGGTCGTGGCGTCTTCCAGGGCGTTCAGCTGGGAGTAGGGGTAGCGAGATGAGGTCGTGTACCCATCGACAATCCACTTGACTTTGCCGTCCACGACTGCGGGGTAGGGGTTGCCGTCCAAGCGCAGCCAGGGTGCCACCCGCTCGACCCGCTCTCGCGGCTCGCGGTAGTCCAACATGCGGGACTCACTGTTGACGTTCGAGGACAAGACGATCTCGGTCTGGCGATACTTGATCGCATACGCCAGTTGTTTGGCGAACGAACCGATCGCCACCCCGCCGTTGCCGGCATAGGTGTTGCGGACTTCACCAGTGTCGTTGTCGCTCGAGGGGCGGTCGAGTTCCTGTGGCTCGGCACCTTCTGGTGCACCGACAATCGAGTAGTTCGGTGAGTACTCACCGAAGTAGATCCGCGGCTGGTATTCCCCGAGGTCACCTACCGGCGGAATGTTGCGCTCGTAGAAGATCGGCTCACCGGTCGGCGTGCGCCTGTTACCAAACGCGGCCACCGCGCCGAAGCCATGCGTGTACACGGTGTGATCGTTCACCCAGTTGCGCTGGGCATCTTCGACCCCCTCTAGACGCATCTCGCGCAATGCGATCACCGTGTCGACAGACTCGCCATCAACCTCATACCGATCGACATCCAGTGCCTCCGGGAATTGGTAGTAGTTGCGCACACCCTGCAACTGACGGAAGGTCGGCGAGACCACCGATGGGTCCACAATCCGGATGCCGGGGATGGTTGCGGCATCGCTGCGCAACTGTCCTTCGGTCGCTTCGGTTTCGGCGTCGTAGCCAGTGAATTCGGCGTCTTCGAGCCCGTACGCCTGCAATGTCGCGTCGATATTCTTCTGGATGAAGGGTGCTTCCAACGTCGCCTCCGACGGACGAACCCGCAGCGACTGGATCAACGCCGGATAGGCGCCGCCCACCAACAGCGCGACGACGACCAGGCCGACGAGGCCGATGATCGGGAATCTCCAGCTCCGGGTCCAGATGGTGCTGATGAACAAGACCGCGCATACGGCAGCAGCGAGCGCCAAGATGCCTCGGGTCGGGAGCACTGCGTTCACGTCGGTGTAGGTCATACCGGTGATCCGCTGGTGATCCGCCGTGGTCAGGCTGTAGCGCTCCAGCCAGTAGGCGACCCCCCGCACTGCGATGACAGCCGCAAACAGCACAGCAAGGTGAATCCGTGCGGCCGCGGTGGTGCGCTCGCCAGGGCTCTGCAACTGGATGCCGCCGTAGACGTAGTGCGTCATCAAGGCACCGAGCAGCGCCAGCCCGAGCACCAAGGTCGCGAAACTGACCAACGTGTCGAGGAAGGGCAATGTGAAGATGTAGAAGCCGACGTCACGTCCGAACTGGGCGTCTTCTACCCCGAACGGTTGGCGATTCAGCCACAACAGCACGGTCTCCCACTGGGCCATCGCGGCCGCACCGGAAAAACCGCCCAACGCGATCGGCACACCGATGAAGACCCAACGGCGCACCGGCTCCAGCGCCGCACGATAACGATCGAGGTTTGCTTGCTCGGGACTACTCGGCGCATAGATCGGCCGGTTGCGGTAGGCGAGGGTGAGTGACAGCCAGACGACCGCAGCGGTAATCACGCCGGCGACGAGGAATAGCCCGACCTGGGTGCCCAACCGGGTCGTCAAGACCGATCGGTATCCGACCGAGTCGAACCACAAGAACTCAGTCCAGAGTTGGGCCAGCCAGGTAATGACGGCCAATACAGCCACGACAATGGCGATCGTCGGTCCGAGGCGACCGTTGCTGCCCCGGGGCCGCCCGCGGCCCGGTCGGCGCGGTGGTCCAGAAGGTGGTGGCCCGCCGGCCTGCGGCGCCCCGCTGGGCCCCGGCATCGCCCTGGGGTCGTTCGGGTCTAGGGGTTCATCGGCTTCCCCTGATGACGCGGCGTCTTCACGTCGTTCCGGCCCCTGCGGCTCACCGAAGTGCTCCGGCTCGTCGTCCTCGTTGGGCCCAGGCCCCTCCGTCTGACTCACTGCTGACCTGCTCCTGTGCTTTGGGTATGCCCGGGATCAACGGCGTGTGCCGTAGCCGAACGCGAGGATAACGCTAGCCGACGTTCCTGACAGATCCCTCCACCCCCCACGGACGTTCTGAGCGCTTTCGCTGGGCCAGTGAGACACTTGCCCGTGGCCACTTCCGAGTCCCCGCCTGACCCGACCGTTCAGCGAGCACTGCGCTCGGCTGCGGTCGACACTGAACGCCACGTCTCGCGAGCCGGCTGGGACCAGTCCCCTCGGCTCTTTGCCCTCGTGGAGAACGCCCTCTTGGCCGAGCGCGAGCCATCCATGAGCGAGCAGCTCAGCAGCGCCGAGCCGTCGGGCTACACCGCGGTGGAACAGGAGGGGCTACCGCAAACCAGCGACATGGAATCCATGCTGGGACGCATTGCGTGGCCCGAAGGTGTCGCTGGTGCGGCGCTGGCCATCGAGCGGATTGTCGTGCCACCCGAGGCAGAGCGCGACCTGCCCCAGGACCCTGAGCGCGCCACTGACATCCTCGCCGCCCACCCCGGCCGCAAGGATGTCCGTGTCCTGGTGGCGGTCCTGCGATCGGCTGACTCGATCTGCTTGTTGCGTCAGCGAGATCACGACAGCGATGACGCGGTTGCTGTCGGCGCTGACCTGGCGCCCGGCCTCGTGTACGCGCTGACCGCGACCTTCAACGAAGACTAGGCGGCCTCACTCACACTGCGCAACGGCGGCCTCAGGATCAGCACCAACGGCTTCCACAACGTCGCGAGCCTCATCAAAAGTGGCTACCTTGGCGACTTTCAAGCCATCGGGGATCTGCCCGACGACCTCGTCGCAGTTGCGGGCTGGCGCTAGGAAGTAGTCAGCACCGGCGCGCTGTGCCGCGATCATTTTCTGCCGGATGCCGCCGATCGGGCCGACATCACCCTCGGAGCTCATCGTCCCGGTACCCGCGAAATCCAAGCCGCCGGTCAACTCTCCGGGAGTGATCACGTCATACACCGCAAGAGTGAACATCAGCCCTGCCGACGGTCCACCAACATTTCCGGCGTTGATCACGATGTCGTAGGGCACATCGAAGTCCGAGACGGGATAGATGCCGATGATGGTGCGGCTGGTCTCATTGCCTTGCGCGTCGGTGTCCACCTGCTCGGTGGTCGGGACCGAGATCGTGAGCGCCTCCCCCTCGCGCTCAATCTCGAAGTCCACCTCTTCGCCAGCAGCGACTTCCTGCAGGATGGCCCGCAGGTCGTCCGGATTGCCGATGTCGGTGTCCTTCACCCGCATGATGCGGTCGTTCACCGACAAGACACCGTCGGCGGGGGCATCGACGAGCACCTGCGCGACCACCACGTCCTCGGGCACATCCTCATCGATCGCCCGCAATGCAACGACAGCGGCCTGCTGCTGGGAGTCGGTCATCAACTCGAGGTTCTGTTCGCGCACTTCGGCCGGGGTGACGTCCTCGGGGAAGACCTCCTGCTCGTCCACGATGGTCGTGCTGGAGTCAAACCGGGCCTGGATCCAGTCCCAGGCACTGACCGGGAATCTCGGGCCCCCGCTGAGCGTGATCGTGGTGAAATCTAGACTGCCTGAGGTCGGATAAGTCTCCAGGCCGTCCACCTCGATCACCGGAGTGCCATCGACCTCGCCCAGCGTGTCGTAGGTCGGCCCGGGCCGATAGATCACCCTGGGCACGTTGACGATGTTCAATAAGGCGATCACAGCGACCAGCACGATGACGGTCACCAGGAGAACGCCGGCACGTCGAGAGATACCGGTATGCGGTGGTCGGACCAAGGGCAGACTCATCGGATCACAATCCGACCCAGGTGTGGTCGCCCTCGGCGAAATGCTGCTGCTTCCAGATGGGCACCTGAGCTTTGCACTCCTCGATCAGTTGCCTGGCGCCGTCGAATGCCTGCCCCCGGTGCTCCGCTGAAACGGCGCACACCACGGCACGATCTCCAATCGCCAGCTCGCCCACGCGGTGCATCGCCGCAACCCCGCATACTCCGGGTAGCGCGGCCACCACGTCGGCAATTTCTTGCAGGCCGTGCACAGCATTCGGATGCGCGGTGTAGTTCAAAGCGGTGACCCCCTCGCGGCCACCGTCGTGGTCTCGTACGGTGCCGATGAACACAGCCACCGCCCCCGCCTTCGGATCCGCAACGGCGTCCAACGCTTCATCCACCGACAGCGGGGTGGAGCGGATGCCGATCAGCGGCGCGTGTGCGGCAGGAGTCACGGGTGCATCATCTCCCACTCACCCTGGGACTCCCCTGAGAGCGCTCAGATGCTAGCCGCGTTTGCGGTGGCGGCGCATCAGCGCCGCGGTGGCGATCACAGCCACACCGGCACTGACCGCACCGGCTGCACCGATGGCTGCGTCTCGGCGTTCGACCCGCCTGGCCATCACCGCATGTCGGCCACGGATGCCCTCCAGCAGGATGCTCAAAGCAGTGGAGTTGTCGTACGCCGGGTACCAACCGCGTTCACTGAGCTGCTGCGGTGCGATCACCCAGGGGTAGGACACGTACGCCAGATCGCTGGAAGGCAGCGGAATGACACCGACCCGATGCAACCGCTCAGCCGCACCCTCCGCCGCGCTGGGCGACATCTCGACGCTGCGCATCCCCGAGATCTCCTCGGCCTCACCTTGCGAGAGACTGCCCCACGAGCCCACTGTCACGGTCGGGCCCAAATCGCCCTCGGCGACCACGGAGCAGGCCGTGGCGAGGTCTTCGATGTGGCAGAACTGCCAGGCTGGCTCCCGGCCACGCAGTGTGAGCAATCGCGGCGCCTCGAAATGGCGAGAAACCATGGTGTCCACCCCCGTGCCCACCAGGGCCGCCGGGCGCAGCGAAGTGATTCGCAACCCGGGGTGCACCGAGCGAGCATGGGTCAGCAACTGTTCGACCTCGACGAGGTCGGCGACCATACCCTCGGTGTCATCGGCCAGCAGTTCGCTGTCCTCAGGTATGGGGACCGGATTGTCCGCGCGGGCTCCAAAGACCATCGCACTGGTCACCACGATGAGGTGCTCCACACCGGCCGCGGCAGCAGCGGTGGTCAGCGTTTGCACCTCCCGGATCAAGCGCGAGCGACGAATTGCTGGCTCTTCGGTCAGTGCCGCGGCGAGGTTGGCGTCGTTGGCCACATGCACCAGCACGTCGACATCGGACAAGGCGGTGACAATCGACGGCGAGGTGATGTCACTGAGGCGCCAATCGACGTCGCCTTGTGGACCAGCCCGATGATCCAGGCCGACCACTCGACCACCTGCGGTGGCGAGCTCGGCGACGAGCACCAAACCCACAGCTGACGTCGCCCTGGTCACCGCAATTCGACGCGGGCCGAGACTACGCCGAGAGCGCATCGCACTTGTTTGGGAACTCACGGCCTACTCCTTGTGGTTGTCTAATCAAGAGTCATCTTGTCAGCCCGCCGAGTCCGCACACCAATGGTTGCCCACAACAGCGCCCCCACCCCGAAAGGACATAGCTCGTGAGTCCTGATCAGCACAATCCCGAAGAAGAGCCGGACGAGACGGATCCGTTGGCCGCCCTGTTTGGCGGTTCGGTGCCGCCGCAGATGCGCGAGGCGATGGAATCGATGGGCCTGGACAAGATGGATCCGGC
>JBATUU010000349.1:0-8005 GCA_049671385.1 Ornithinimicrobium sp.
CTTTGGACCACACGTCTTCGAGCCCGGCGTCCCGCACGTCCACGCCGCCCAGGCGCACACTTCCCGAGCTCACGTCGTACAACCGGGTGACCAAAGAGATGGCTGTGGTCTTGCCGGAGCCGGTGGACCCGATCACTGCCGTCATCTGCCCCGGCTTGGCGGTGAATGAGACATTTCGCAACACCGGGGACGCAGCGCCGGGATAGCCAAAGGTGATTGCGTCGAATTCGATCGTTACTGGCCCCTGCGGCAGCCTCACCGGATGTGCCGCTTCAACGACCGTGCTATCGGTGCTGAGCACCTCGCTGATCCGGCCCGCAGAGACTGCTGCTCGTGGAATCATCGTGGCCATGAAGGTCGCCATCATCACGGACATCAGGACGAAGAGCAGATAGGCCATGAAGGCGATCAACGACCCGACCTCCATCTGACCGTTCTCCACGCGACCTGCGCCGAACCACAGCACCGCCACGGTCGAGCCATTCAAGATCAACGTCACAATCGGGAAGACCATCGCCATCAACTTGCCGACCTCCAGCGCGGCCGACGTGTACTGCGTATTCGCCGAGGCAAAACGGTCACGTTCTTGATCCTCGCGGACGAACGCTCGCACCACACGCACACCCGTGATCTGCTCGCGCAACACCCGGTTCACCAGGTCGACGCTGCGCTGCATGATCGCGAACTGCGGGACCATCTTGCGCAAGATCAGACCGATGCAGACTGCAAGCAGCGGCACCGCGACGGCCATCAGCCAGGCCAGCCCTGGATCTTCGCGCAGTGCCATGACAACGCCGCCGATCATCATGATCGGGATGGTGACCATCATCGCCAGGCCCATGAAGACGACGTTCTGCACCTGGGTGACGTCGTTGGTGGACCTGCTGATCAGCGTGGGAGCACCGAACTGGCCGACCTCTTGAGCGCTGAAAGAACTCACCCGGTCAAAGACATTGCCCCGCAGGTCCCGGGCCACATTGGCCGCAGTACGTGCCGCGCAATATGTGGCCGCAATGGTCACCGTGATCTGGATCAGGGTGAAGATCAACATCTGAGCGCCGAGGTCGAGTATCTGGCCGGTGTCCCCCACCGCGACGCCCTCGTCGATGATCCGGCCATTCAGGCTCGGTAGATACAGCGAGGCGAGGGTGCTGAGCAGTTGCAGCACCAGCAGCATCGCGATGAACCTCCGGTATGGCGCCAAGTGGGTGCGCAGCAGCGGGATCAGCATCGGGTGCTGTCCTTGCTATCGGCTGCGCCGAAGGTGTCCTGATCTTCGGCGCTCCCTGGACGCACGGCGCCGTCCAGCACGATGTGCACAATCTGCTCCGGGGTCAACAAGTGTCCATGCGCGATGTGAGCGTTACTCCCTGAAAAGGTCAGCAGCCGCAGCACCCGAACGAGGTGGGTCGGGGTCACGGTGAGTTGGTGGGCGTGCGGCTCGATCAGCGCCAGCATCTGGACGTGCACCGGTTCATGCACACGCGTGTGGCTCTTCGTCGCCCGGTGACGCACGGACTCCGGCGGGCGCATGATCCCCACCGCATTCATGAGCTCAAAGAGGTCGACCAAGTGACGCTGATAGGCCGTGACCACCGCCAAGATTTTGGCGCGAAGTGGGGAGTGAGCATCGATCTCGGCAATCTGATCCAGGAGCGGTGACGGGTCACAGGCCCTCGCAAGGGCAGCCTGGATCAGCTCCTCCTTGGTCTCGAAGACACGAAAGATCGTGCCCTCTGCGACACCAGCCTCAGTGGCGATGCCTTTGGTCGTGGCACCCCTGCCTTCGCGGCGCAGCACGGTGATCGCCGCACCTTCGAGATGTGCGCGACGCTCATCAGGTTTCATCGCTGGAGCTCGGGTTGGCATCGTTCGATTGTATATGAGTGAGCGCTCACTCAATACCAGAGGGTGGATCAAGCCCCACGCCGGAAAGGTCACGGCTCGATAACAACGGGGGCTAGTATGTGCTCGCCCAGGAAAGGAGCGCCGTGACCTCGCCTCGTGCTCATCTGTTGCGCCGCACCGTCGCTGCCCTTGGCGTCGCCGGGTGCTGCGTCGTGAGTGGCTGCACCAATGCGGCAACGGATGCTGAGCCAACCGTCGAGGAGGCGGCCAGCTCAACGCAGGAGCCGGATGGAGCCGGTCAAAGCCAGGACGCTGCCTCAGAGAGCGCCTCCGCCACTGATGAGTCCGAGGACGAAACCTCGAGTGAGCGCTCCGTCGACATCGCAGCCGACGGCACCTATCTCATTTCGGGTGACCAAGCCAGCTTCGTGATGCCCTCGGGCAACATCCAGTGCGTCATGCGCGCTGGGTCTGTGGTGTGTCAGATCTCGCAGAAACAGTTCGATCCGCAGCAGGGCGACCTGTCCGAGGCCGTGCTCGGCGACTGCAGCACCAACAGCGCCGACGCGTTGACTCTCCTGGCCGACGACGTCACCGCATGGACCTGCACCTCAGAGACCATTCGCGGTCAGGCATCGGTCGACCTTGGCGGGTGGTGGGCATCCGAGGGCGTCGGCGAACTCGAAGAAGTCGACGGCAAAGACCTTGCAGTTCTGACCTATGGGCAATCGATGCAACTCGGCTCGATCTTGTGCAACAGCAGGCAAAGCGGCATCTCCTGTCGCGACACCGCTTCCACCTCAGGTTTCACCTTGGCGCGTGAGGAATACACCGTCAGCTGATCCCCGTCCACATCCGACTTCCACCTCTCTGGTCAGCGTCGCGCCGCCTGTGGACAGGCACTGAAGCGGGCGTGGGTTGAGGTCCAATGAGTCCCCGAAGCGCGATCGAGGGGATGGAGATGTCAGAGGTCATCGGGCTCGGACTCATCGACGAGGCTACGAAGCTGCGGTTAGCTGCACTCAACCTGACTGCCACGCTGCGGCCGGTCCAGGCAAACGCCGTGGGCATACGCAGCCAGTGGCTGAGGCTCGGTGCGGCATACGAGACACCAGAGACAGACGTCCTGATCCGAAAGATGGACGGACCAGCACGAGAGGCGGGACTGCTGTCCGATGCCGCGTTCACCGCCCAAGCAGCGCTGCTCGAGTATGCCGATCGCCTGGTTGAGTTGGCTCGGTGGCCGGTCACGACGGCGTGGGAGGTGACCGCGCTACAGCAAGCGTGTGCGGCTGCCGAAGGTGCTTGCGGCGCGGCGCTGCAGGCGATCCCACGACCACCACACCGCTCCGCGACCACCCCTGGGGGCTGTTTGCCATCCCCTGCTGCGTCCACTGTCATACAACAGCACGTGCCACCCGTACAGCCGGGGCCGTTGCGCGAGAGTCCGGACAAGTCGCGGCCGGCGGCAAGCCCCTGGTCGCTCCCCGGGCTTGTCGATCACTGGGCCGGATTGGCTCCCCCCGAGACGAACGACCCGGCCGCTCACGCCCTGTACAGCTTCAGCGTCGTAGGGCTCGCTGCTGAGACCCAAGCTGGCTGGATGATCACGGTGAAGCACGGCGCGTTCCGGCCCCGAGGCCACGGGGGTCGATATGTGTCAGTCTCCTCGCTCAGCCGCACAGAACGCTTCGTGGCCGGCGCCGGCTCACTCTCGACCACACGCGGGCTGACGCGTGCTCAGCGCCTGGCGACCTTTACCCCTGGCGGCACCTTTGAGGCCAAGAGTCACCGTGGCGCCGTGCGCGCGCAGTGGTCATCGCAGGCGACCCAATGGGGACGCGCCAACGCCGCCGTGACGGTCGCCAGCTCCGGGGTGGACGCCTGGCAAGAAAACGCCGGATATGCGACCGCCCAGCGGATCGGCAGGACCGTAACTCAAGGCACAGCCGTTGCCGGTGGAGCGTTGGCCGGAGGTCAGGCGGGCGCGCTGGTTGGCAGCGCAGTTGGCACCGCCATCTTGCCGGGAGCAGGCACGGTGGTGGGGGCAACCGTCGGGGGCCTGATTGGCGGTTTCGCCGGGTCCGAAGTGGGCGCACGGGTGGGTGACCAGATGGTCGACGTAGGAGGTGAGGCTGGCGACCTGATCGGCGACTCGCTGGGCTGGGTCGGCGATCAAGCTCAAGATGTTGGCGGCAGTCTGTTGGACGTGGCGACGTTTTGGGACTGAAGGTCGTCCACGAAAGCAGCGGTATCGAATGTGCTGTCCCGCTGGACTGGCAGGTCGATGCGAGCCACCCCGACATGGTGATGGCAATCGAAGCCGAGCGCGCCGCCTACCCGCGGGGGTTGAACGCATGGTCCGGCGCACTGGAAGCTCCCGTGGCTGTGTTTCGAGCCAATCTGGTGTTGACCGTTGTCAACAATGCTGAGCTCACGTTTGGACAGTGGCAGCGGGCCAGCGACCACCTTCTGCCGATCGCGCTGAAGGACTACGAGCTCTTGGACGTGCAGAAGGTGCGCCTGGCCGGCCGCCCTGGCGGGCGACGCTTGGCACGTCATCTGAGTACGAGCGGTGAAGTCCTGGTGATGCAGCAGTGGTTCACCGTCTGTGGCCACCTCGGCGTCACCTTGACCGCGACCTGCGACGTTGGCTCTTACCTGCTGCTTTTACCTCAGATGCAGACCGCTGCCGTCTCGCTCACTCTGCCCAGGGACGCTGGCCCAAACTAACGCTGCACTCGCGCGCCGCCACCGGAGCAGACCTCGACTCACCATCCTCTGGTGCCCCAGGTGCAGCGCGGTGCACAGTCTGGATCGTGCGCTCGGGCTGCCCGGGCCGGAGCATGAGCGCCCGACCAACCGGCATGCCACGCGGCCGCAGAGACCCGAAAAGTTGGCCCTCGCTACGATCTCCGGAGAACATGAGGCCAGTGGCCCCGCACTCGCGCAGCACCGCGAACGTCGACTCGAAAACGCCACGGGCTGCGCCGTTGGTACGTCGGACCACGATGACATTCAGATTGATTTCCCGCGCCATGGCGATGTACGGAACCAGCACTCGCAAGGGAGAGTCGCCCGAGGCAGTCAGCGCGTCGTAGTCATCGACCACCACCACGATCCGTGGACTCGGCGGGCTGAACTCAGTCGCCGTGTCAGCGAGCCCGGACGCGCGACGCGCCAGCTCGGGAGCGACTGCCTCGGCCAACCTGGCGGCTTGTGGGGCAGAGGTTGCATATCCCCCGAGGTAGTCCAACGGAATCTCGCCCTGCATGGACCGCTTAGGGTCTATCTGGGCTATCACCACGTCGCCAGGGTCGTTGCTCGCCACGAAGGTCGACGTGATCTGTCGCAGCAGGGAGGTACGTCCGGTGCCGGGGTCGCCGATCACCAGTAGATGCCGGTCCAGTCCGTCGAAATGCAGATGCTGGGTGTCGAAGGTGCTGCCGTCGATGCCGATGCCGACCTGCCCAGGGTAGATCGACGACTCGATGTCTGCTGCGTCCAGTGATGCCGGCAGCAGCATCATGGCGCGGGCTCGCTGGGTGCTCGCCCCAGCGATAGCGGTGGTGGTCGCTGCCAATGCTTCGGCGGGCTGCTGAGTGTCGGGGTACCGGTCATCGCTACCCGCGAGACTCGCGGTGGCAACCTGAGCGAAGAGGCCCGAGGGCAGCAGCGCCCGTCCCGGCACCGCCGCGCTCAGGATCGCAGAGCGAGCGCGCCCGAGCCGGGAGTCGGCAGGGTCAGCGAGGCGCATCTCGATGGTGTAGTCGAAGAAGGTCTGCTGGTTGAGCCGGATCTCGTTCCACCGGCTGACGGTGGCCACCACATGAACGCCGTATGCAGGACCGCGCCTGACCAAGTCGGCCACGGCCTCGGCGCAATCCGAGTGTTCCTCAAGCAATGATCCGAAGCCATCGATCAGCGCAACCACCTCAGCCAACATCGGACCGCCGTCGACGGCGTCGGATTGCCGATGTGCAACAGCATCGCGGGCTTCAGCCAGTGATTCGGCCCGTAGGCGGACAAACAACTTCTCCCGCTCGCGGAGCAGGGCATGCACTTCATCAACGACTCGCTGCACACGCTCGGCTTCCAGTCGCCGGGCGAGGCCAACCATCACCGGGAGATCCTCCAGCGCGCCGAGATTGTTGCCGAGTGCGTCAATGCCGTAGACCACGAGATCCTGCGGACTGTGCGTCAGGGCAATCGAAACGGCGAGCGAGCGAAGGAGGGTCGTGCTGCCGCTGCGGGGTGCACCCGTAATCAGCACATTGCCAATGCTGCGAAAGTCCAGCTCCCATGCCCCTTGCCACTGTCTGGCGGGGTCATCCAGCACACCGAGCGGGACGGCAAGTGCCGCTGAGTGTGGAATGCGCAGCCCGTCTGAGGTGTGAACTATCCCGCCAGCGCTGATGTGGTCTAGCGCGATGATCGCGGGCAAAGGCTCTGACCAGACGGCCGGGCCGACCCCCGGCCGGGTGGCCAGTGCGCGCATCAGGCTGGTCACGAGGGTTGGCCCATCGAGAGCACGATCTGCCGTTTGGATGGGCTGCGCTGCGGTAGGCGCAGGGGGCTCATCGTCGGGGTAGTCGGGCACCGGCAGGACACCACTGGTCGACGCGGGCTCCTCCGGTGCCGTACTCGGCAAGGGTCCGGAGACATAACCCGCTCGAAAGCGGGTGTACACGCTGGTATCAACGCAGAGGTAGCCGTAGCCCGGAAGAGCCGGCAGTTCGAATGCGTCCGGCGTGTCCAGCACCGTGCGGCTCTCGGACTGCGACAACGTCCGCAGACCCAGGCGATAGGACAGGTAGGTGTCCACGCCGCGCAGCTTGCCACCCTCGATCCGTTGGCTGCTGAGCAAGAGGTGCACACCGATCGAGCGTCCGATCCGGCCGATGGACAAGAACAGCTCAATGAAGTCCGGGCGGGCGGTCAGTAACTCACCGAACTCGTCGATGATCACCAACAGGTGTGGCATAGCGGGCATTGCTTCCTGACAGCCCGGCTGCTCGCGTCGTCTCCGGTATGCGGTGATGTCGTTCATGTCGGCACTGCGCAACATTTCCTGGCGCCGGCGCACCTCCCCAGCCAAGCTGGCGTAAATCCGCTCGATCACGACGGCGTCGTCATCCAGGTTGGTGATCACCCCATGGACGTGCGGAGCCTGCGCAAAGGGCGCAAATGTCGCACCTCCCTTGTAGTCGACGAGCACCATCGCCACGTCCTCGGGAGAGTGTGTGCTCAACAGACCGAAGACCACGGTGCGCAGCAACTCGGACTTCCCGGATCCAGTGGCACCGACGCACAGACCGTGCGGACCCATACCGGATTGAGCTGACTCTTTGAGGTCCAGCAGCACCGACTTTCCCGAGTCGTCCACCCCGATCGGGACCCGCAAGAAATCGTCATGGCTACTTCGGGTCCAGGTCCGGTCGAGATCGATCTCGATAGGGTCATCGATGCCGATCATCGACGCAATGCCCCGGGCCGGTCCGCCGTGATCGTGCTCCAGGCGCTCTGGTGAAAGCCGCACCCTCGCCAAAGCTCGGGCCAGCGCCGAGGCCTGAGCCGGACTGAAGGCATCCACCACGACTCGTTGCTCAGTGGGTACCGCGTCGGCGCGCTGATAGCGCTCGATCAGTGCTGCGCAGGAACTAGAGCCGCTTTGCGATATCCGCATCGAGATGGTTGGCGGCTCATCCTCGACCCTGGCCAACAGATGCAGGGTGCTGACACCCATCGCCGCATCGCTCACACCATGATCTATGCTCCCCACCTCGGCTGCGGGATCGCCGTGCTGGTCGGCGAGGATCAACAGGGTCGGCATCACATCGCCCGTCGCGGCGCGCGGCATCTGGGCAACGCGTCGAGCAGAGGCAGCCCGCTGGGCCAGCACGGGCGCCAAGGCGGCGGATAGGTCACCGGCATCGCGGGCCAGGCGGGGCCGCGGCCCGGACGGTGTCGGGTGTTCGCGGTCACTCAGGTGCGGCAGCCAGGTCAGCCAATCCCACGATCGGCGGCTGGCGGAGGGCACCACCGCCGCCAGATGTAGGTCTTCTGGCGAAGCGAAGGTCGCTGCGGCGCTGATCAGCACCCGCGCTACCCGTTCACAAAAGACCCGCTCCCCGATCACGCTGACTGCTCCCGCTGC